>JACOVA010000039.1 GCA_016177575.1 Betaproteobacteria bacterium | reverse complement strand
TCCGGGTCCTCGCGCAGCGCGCTCCTCAGCGCGTTGGCGAACGAGAGCGTGTGCGGCCCGACCTCGCGCTGGTTGATGAGGCACTTCTTCGACTCGTGCACGAACTCGATCGGGTCCTCGATGGTGAGGATGTGGCCTTCCTCGCTCTCGTTCTTGTGGTTGACCATCGCCGCAAGCGTGGTGGACTTGCCCGAGCCCGTCGGCCCGGTGACCAGCACCACCCCGCGCGGCTGGTCGGCGAGATCGGCGAAGATCTTCGGCGCCTTGAGGTCCTCCAGCGACAGGATCTTCGACGGAATGGTCCGCATCACCGCGCCGGCGCCGCGGTTCTGCACGAAGGCGTTGACGCGAAAGCGCGCCAGGTTCGGAATCGCGAAGGAGAAGTCGCACTCGAGGTTTTCCTCGTAGAACTTCCTCTGCCCGTCGTTCATGATGTCGTAGAGCATGCCGTGCACGTCCTTGTGCTCCATCGCCGGCAGGTTGATGCGCTTGACGTCGCCGTGCACGCGGATCATCGGCGGCAGGCCCGAGGACAGATGCAGGTCGGAGGCCTTGTTCTTGACCACAAAGGCAAGCAATTCAGTGAGATCCATTACAATCCCCCCAAGGCTGAGTGGCCAAAGTATGCGGTCAATCCATGACAACTTGCAAGCCGTGCGCAGCCGCATTGCGCGCGCCGCGGCGGCGGCCGGCCGCGAGGCCGGAAATGTGACGCTTTTGGCGGTGTCGAAGACCCAGCCGGCGCCGCTCCTCGCGCAGGCGTTCGCGGCCGGGCAGCGCGCTTTCGGCGAAAACTATGTCCAGGAGGCGGCCGAGAAGATGGATGCGCTCCGCCTGCCGGGCGTCGAATGGCACCTGATCGGGCCGCTCCAGAGCAACAAGACCCGGCTTGCCGCCGCGCGCTTCGACTGGGTGCAGACGCTCGACAGCGAGAAGATCGCGCGCCGCCTCTCCGGCCAGCGCTCGGGCAGCCTGCCGCCGCTCAATGTTTTGATTCAAGTGAATGTATCGGGCGAGGCGAGCAAGTCCGGCGTCGCTCCAGCAGAAGTGCTTTTACTTGCGAAGGCTATAAAACCCCTGCCGCGTCTGCGTCTGCGCGGCCTGATGGCGATTCCCGAGCCCGGAGCGGATGCGGCTCGCTACCAAGAGCTGAAAGGCCTCTACGACGGGCTGAAAGACGAACTCCGCTTCGACACCCTTTCGCTGGGGATGTCGGACGACCTGGAGCTCGCCATCGCCTGCGGCGCCACGATGGTGCGCATCGGCACGGCGATCTTTGGCGCAAGAGCTCGCAGCAGAGGGAACGACGTTCCCCCCGCACCCCCCTTGCCGGTGAAGGATGCCGCGTGAAGATCGCGTTCATCGGCGGCGGCAACATGGCGACCGCCCTCATCGGCGGGCTGATCGCGAAAGGCACGAAGCCTTCGGCGATCAGCGTCGTGGAAGTGCTGCCGGAGGCGCGCAAGCGGCTGGCGAAGAAGAAGGTGCACGCCAGTGCGGCGCCGGACGCGACCACCGCGGCGGCCGACACCCTGGTGTTCGCGGTGAAGCCGCAGGACATGCGCGCCGCGGCGGGCGCGCTCGCGGGCGTTGCTGCCGGCAAGCTGGTGATCAGCATCGCTGCCGGCATCCGCCTTGCCGGCCTGTCGCGCTGGCTGGGCGGCTACCGCAGGCTCGTGCGCTGCATGCCGAACACCCCGGCGCTGATCGGCGCGGGCGTGAGTTGCCTGTGCGCGCTGCCCGAGGTGAGCGCCGCCGAGCGGCGCCGCGCCGAGCGCATCCTCGCCGCCGCCGGCAAGGTCGTCTGGGTCAAGGACGAGGCGCTGCTCGACCCGGTGACCGCCGTCTCGGGCAGCGGCCCGGCGTACGTATTCTGGTTCATCGAGCAGCTGGCCGCCGCGGGCGAGTCCCTGGGCCTGACGCGGGAGGTCTCCGCCAGGCTCGCGCTCGAAACCGTCCTGGGGTCGGCGAAGCTCGCCGCGCAGAGCGCGGATTCCGCGTCCGTTCTGCGCGCGCGCGTCACCTCGAAGGGCGGCACGACCGAGGCCGCGCTCAAAGTCTTCGACGAGGAGCGGCTTGCCGAGCGCCTGCGGCGCGCGATCGAGGCGGCGAGCCGGCGCGGCGCCGAGCTGGGCGCGCTGCTGGGGAAGGACTAGATGCTCGCCGAGATGCTCGGGATCGTGGTGCGCTATGTCGGCGGCTTTTTGGTCTTCATGCTGCTGCTGCGCTTCCATTTCCAGTGGCTGCGCGTGCCGTTCCGCAACCAGGTCGGCGAGTTCGTCCTCGCCACCACCAGCTGGATGGTGCTGCCGGCGCGGCGTCTGATTCCGCCGGTGCTGGGGCTGGACCTCGCCAGCGCGCTGTGCGCCTGGCTGCTGCAGGCGCTCATCGCCGCCATCCTGATCACCCTCGCCGGGCGCGACCTCAGCTCGGCGCCGGGGATCGCGGCCGGGATCCTGTTCGCGCGGGCGCTGGTCGATCTGGTGCAGTACAGCGCCGAGATCCTGCTCGTGATCGTCATTCTCATGGCGGTACTGTCCTGGATCAGCCCCTTAAACCCGCTGCAGCCGGTGCTCGACGCGGTCACCCGGCCGTTCCTGCGGCCGATCCGCCGCTTCATCCCGCCAATCGCGAACGTCGACCTGTCGCCGGTCGTTCTGATCCTCGTCATCTTCCTGCTGATGGTGCCGCTCGCCGAGCTGCGCGGCTCGCTCGGAGGGCTGTTCTGAGCTGGTGGCGGCTGGAGGGCGCGCGGCTCGTTCTCGAGCTGCACGTGCAGCCCGGTGCGCGGCGCAGCGAGGTCGCGGGCCTGCACGGCGGCAGGCTCAAGATCCGGCTCGCGGCTCGGGCGACGCAGGGGGCCGCCAACGAGGCCTTGCGGGAACTTCTGGCGGAACTGCTGCAGACCCGGAAAAGCGACGTCCGCATCGACAGCGGCGAGACATCGCGCCGCAAGCGCGTCTCGGTGCTGGGCGCGCGGCGCGCGCCCGAGTCGCTGCTCAGCGCCTGAAGCGGATTTGCTGCGGGTAGGGGAACACGTCCTCCTGCACCCCGGCGCGCAGCCGCTCCTGCTTGCCGGCCCAGAACGCCGGCTCCATCAGGTCGGAGTGGTCCTCGAGAAACGCCTCGCGCGCCTTGTGTCCGTTCACCAGAAAGCTCGCGAACTGCTCGGGAAAGACGTCGTTCTCGCGCACCGTGTAGTACGGCTCGGCCGCCATCTCCTCCTCGGGCGTACGCGGCGGCGGGATGCGCCGGAAGTTGCAGTCGGTCATGTACTCGATCTCGTCGTAGTCGTAGAACACGACGCGCCCGTGCCGGGTCATGCCGAAGTTCTTGATCAGCATGTCGCCCGGGAAGATGCCGGCGCCGGCGAGCTCCTTGATGGCGCAGCCATAGTCGCGCAGCGCGTCGCGCATGCGCGTCTCGTCTCCGTCGCGCGCCACTTCCTGGAGATACAGATTGAGCGGCTGCATGCGGCGCTCGATATACATGTGCTTGATGACGACCCGGTCGCCCTCGATCTCGATGTTGGAGGCGGCCTCGGCCTTCAGCTCCGCCAGCAGCGCCGGGTCGAACCTCTCGATCGGCAGCGCGACCATGGAATATTCCAGCGTGTCGGCGAGGCGCCCGACCCGGTCGTGGTACTTGACCAGCAGGTACTTGCGCTTCACCGTCGCGTGGTCCATTTCCTTGGGCGGCGCAAAGCGATCGCGGATCACCTTGAACACGTACATGAACGAGGGCAGGGTGAAGACCAGCATCACCATGCCCTTGATGCCAGGGGCGACGACGAAATTGTCGGAGGAATGCTTCAGGTGGTAGAACAGATCGCGATAGAACAGCGTCTTGCCTTGCTTGGCGAGACCGACCGCGTTGTACATCTCGGCGCGCGGCTTCTTCGGCATCAGGGTCCTGAGGAAGGAGACGCAGGCCGCCGGAACCTCCATGTCGACCACGAAGTAGGCGCGCGCATACGAGAACAGGATCAGCAGCTGCTCCTCCCCGGCCAGCAGCGCGTCGAGGAAAAGCTCGCCGCGCTCGTTCTGCAGGATCGGCACCGCAAAGGGCAGCTCGCGGTTGCCGTTCAGGACCTTGCCGACGATATAGGCGCCCTTGTTGCGGAAAAACAGCGAGCCGAACACCTGGATCTGCAAGCTGGGCCGGGCGCGCGTCGGCCGCGGGAAGTGCGCGCGCAGCGCACGCACCAGGCTCCTCAGGTCGCGGCGCAGATCCTCGAAGGGATTGGCGAGCCCGAAGTCGCGCGCGATGCGCTCCAGGGTGGCGCGCAGCCCCGAGCCGTTGGCGCCGCCCCTGGGGTAGTAGCTGCGGTAGGCGGGCTCGTCGCCCTCGAGGTGCTCGGTGGCGACCGCCGGGCGCCAGAAGATGAACTCGTTGCGGTAGTAGCGCCGGTGCAGCACCTGGCAGGCGACCGAGTTGTAGAAGGTCTCGGCACACTCGGGCTGCTTGTGCTCGTGCAAAAGCGGAATATAGGCGAGCTTGATCGCCGGCCACAGCGACTCGTCGACCTCGGCCTCGGGAAAGCGGTCGAGAACGGCGCGCACCGCCTCCTCGACGCGCGCGTCGTACATCTGGATGCGCTCGCGCGCGAGCCTGCGCATCGCCTCCCAGTCGGACTTCTCGAACAGGCGCCGGGCCTCGCGCGAGGCCGCGCGGAACAGACGATAGTGGCGGTCGAAGCCGGCCAGGATCTCGCGCGCGATCGCCGCGGCCCGGCTGCCGCGGGCCTCGTGGATCGACGGGATCCGGGCCGGCTCGCTCACGCCCTCAGGCCACTTTCTTGGCTTTCGCCTTCTGGTCGAAGAACTGCTCGTCCTCGGTCGAGCCGTGCAGCGCGGTGGTCGAGGCCTTGCCGGCGGTGACCACCTGGGTGACCTCGTCGAAATAGCCCGTGCCGACCTCGCGCTGGTGCTTGACCGCGGTGAAGCCGCGCTCGGCGGCGGCGAACTCCTTCTCCTGCAGCTCGACGAAGGCGCTCATGTTGTTGCGCGCATAGCCGTGGGCGAGGTCGAACATCGAGTAGTTGAGCGCGTGGAAGCCGGCCAGCGTGATGAACTGGAACTTGTAGCCCATCGCGCCCAGCTCGCGCTGGAACCTGGCGATCGTCGCGTCGTCGAGGTTGCGCTTCCAGTTGAACGAAGGCGAGCAGTTGTAAGCGAGCATCTTGCCGGGATATTTTTTTCGAATTCCTTCGGCAAATCTCCTGGCAAAAGCCAGGTCCGGAGTTCCCGTCTCGCACCACACCATGTCGGCGTACTCGGCGTAGGCGAGGCCGCGCGAGAGCGCTTGCTCGAACCCTTTGCGCGTCTTGTAAAAGCCCTCCGCGGTGCGCTCGCCGGTGAGGAACGGCTTGTCGTTCTCGTCCACGTCGCTGGTGACGATGTCGGCGGCCTCGGCGTCGGTGCGCGCGAGCAGCAGCGTCGGCACGCCGCAGATGTCCGCGGCGAAGCGCGCTGCGATCAGCTTCTGCACCGCTTCCTGGGTGGGCACCAGCACCTTGCCGCCCATGTGGCCGCATTTCTTGACGCTCGCCAGCTGGTCCTCGAAGTGCACGCCGGCGGCGCCGGCCTCGATCATCGCCTTCATCAGCTCGAAGGCGTTCAGCACCCCGCCGAAGCCCGATTCGGCGTCGGCGACGATCGGCGCCAGCCAGTCGATTTCGTCCTTGCCTTCCATGGTCTGGATCTGGTCGGCGCGCAGCAGCGCGTTGTTGATGCGCCTCACCACCGTCGGAACGGAGGACACCGCGTACAGCGACTGGTCCGGGTACATGGAGAGCGAGTCGTTGGCGTCCGCCGCCACCTGCCAGCCCGAAAGGTAGATCGCCGGCACGCCCGCTCTCACCTGCTGCATCGCCTGATTGCCGGTGAGCGCGCCGAGCGAATTGACGAACGGCCGCTCGAGCGCCAGCTGCCACAGCTTCTCGGCACCGAGCTTTGCCAGCGTGTGCTCGATCCTGACGCTGCCGCGCAGCCGCACCACGTCCGCGGCGCCATAGCCGCGCTTGATGCCGCTCCAGCGCGGGTTCTCGGACCAATCCTTCTCCAGCCGGGCGATTTCCTGTTCCTTGCGGGTCATCATTTCTCCTTGTGAAATGTGCATGTTGCAGGTCTTTGAATCTCAAGCACATTAGCTTGGATGTATGACGCAGAGCAACATTTGCTTCTGCCTTTCGAACTGCCGGTAGAACAAGGATTTACAGCAGGTTAGCTCGATGGCGTTTCACAATGCGGACAGAAATTTCAAAACCCTGCTGCTCAGCAAAAAATCGGCGGCGAGCGCTAGGTCTGGACCAGCCGACGGTGGCTATGGATGCTCATCAGGATGCCGACGCCGATGAACAGCGTCAGCAGCGACGTGCCGCCGTAGGACACGAAGGGCAGCGGCACGCCCACCACCGGCAGGATGCCCGAAACCATGCCCATGTTGACGAAGGCGTAGGTGAAGAACATAAGCGTGATCGCTGCGGCGAGCAGGCGCGCGAACACGGTGGCGGCGTGGGCCGCGATCATCAGCCCGCGCGCGATCAGCAGGGCGTAGAGCGCGAGCAGCATGACGTTGCCGACGAGGCCGAACTCCTCGGAGAACACCGCGAAGATGAAATCGGTGTGGCGCTCGGGAATGAACTCGAGGTGCGTCTGCGTGCCGTGCAGCCAGCCCTTGCCGGCGAGCCCGCCTGAGCCCACGGCGATCGTCGACTGGATGGTGTGGTAACCGGCGCCAAGCGGGTCCTGCGTCGGATCGATCAGAGTCAGGATGCGCTTGCGCTGGTAATCGTGCAGCAGCCCCCACAGCGGCAGCAGGCTGGCGGCCCCCAGCAAGCCGATCGCGCCGAGCACCTTCCAGCCCACGCCGGCGAAGAAAATGACATAGAAGCCGGCCGCGGCGACCAGCACCGCGGTGCCGAGGTCGGGCTGGCGCGCGATCAGCAGCGCCGGGACCGCAAGCAGGAGCGCGCCGAAGGCGAAATCGCGCAGGCGCAGCGTCGCCTCGTTGCGGTGGAAATACCAAGCGAGCATGAGCGGCAGCGCGAGCTTCATCATTTCCGAGGGCTGGAAGCGCGTCACCCCGACGTGCAGCCAGCGCCGCGCGCCGTGCACCATGTCGCCGTAGAGCGCCACCGCGACCAGCAGCGCGAGGCCGATCAGGTAGGCGGGCGGCGCGAAGCGCATCAGGGTCTGCGGCGGCACGCGCGCGGCGAGCCACATCGCGGCAAGCGCCACGGCGAGATTGGCGAGCTGGGCGGTGACGCGCGCGGGCTGCTCCAGGCTCGCCGAGTACAGCGTCGCCAGCCCGAGCGTGGAGAGCGCCAGCGCCAGCGCGAGCAGCGTGCCGTCGATCCCTTCGGCAAGGCGCGCCGCCAGCCGGCGCGGCGAGAGCAGCGACGCTTCCAGGGCCATCAGTCGCTCTCCTCCTCGTCTTGCTCGTCCTGCGCCGCGGTCGCGCTATCGGCGAGCGGCTTCGCCTCGGGCAGCTTGCCGAGCAGGTAGTAATCGAGCACGGTGCGCGCGATCGGCGCGGCGTAGCGCGCGCCGAAGCCGCTGTTCTCGACCAGCACCGCGAGCGCGATCTTCGGGCTCTCGAGCGGCGCGAAGGCGATGAACAACGCGTGATCCTTGAAACGCTCGGCGACCTTCTGCTCGTCGTATTTCTCGCCCTGCTTCATGCCGATCACCTGCGCGGTTCCGGTCTTGCCGCCGCTCGTGTATTGCGCGCCGGCGAAGGCGCGCGCGCCGGTGCCTTCGCTGTTGACCCCCGCCATGGCGCGCTTGACGAACTCGACATTCTCGGGCTTGAGCGGGATGCGCTGCACCAGCGCCGGCTCGGCGTAGCGCCGCTCGCCGGTGCGCGCGTTGTCGACGTGCGATGCGAGGCGCGGGCGGTACATCTCGCCGTTGGCCGCCAGCGTCGCCACGGCGAGCGCGAGCTGGATCGGCGTATAGGCGTTGTAGCCCTGGCCGATGCCGATCGAGATGGTCTCGCCGGCGTACCATTTCTGCTGCTCGGGCCGGCGAAAGCGCTCCTTCTTCCACGCCGGCGACGGCAGCACCCCTTTCGCCTCGCCCTCGAGATCGATGCCGCTCCTGGCGCCGAAGCCGAACTGCTTCATGAAGCCGGCGATGGCATCGATACCCATGTCGTTGGCGAGCATGTAGTAGTAGGTGTCGGAGGATTTCACGATCGACTTGTACAGATCGACGTGGCCATGGCCGCCGGGCTTGGAGTCGCGGAAGCGCCGGCCGCCGAACTCGAAGAAGCCGGGATCGTTGATTGCGCTCTTCGGGGTGCGCTTGCCCAGCTCGAGCGCCGCCATCGCCATGAACGGCTTGAAGGTCGAGCCGGGCGGGTACACGCCGGCGATGGCGCGGTTGTTGAGCGGCCGGTCGGGCGAGTTGTTGAGCTCCGCCCAGCTCTGCGGATCGATGCCGTCGACGAACAGGTTCGGGTCGTAGCCGGGCCTGGAGACGAAGGCGAGCACGCCTCCGCTCGAAGGCTCGATCGCCACCAGCGCGCCGCGGTGCGCGCCGAAGGCGGCTTCGGCCACCTCCTGCAGGCGGATGTCGAGCGTGAGCGTCACGTTGTTGCCCGCCCGCGCCGAGGTGCGCGCAAGCGTGCGGATGCCGCGCCCGGCGGCGTCGATCTCGACCTGCTCGAAGCCGGTGGTGCCGTGCAGCTCCTGCTGGTAGCTCGCCTCGATGCCCGCCTTGCCGATGAAATCGGTGCCGCGGTAGTTCGACTCCACGTCCAGCTCGTCGAGCTTCTCCTGGTCCCTGGCGTTGATGCGCCCGATGTAGCCGACGACGTGCGAGGCGGTGCCGCCGAACGGATACTGGCGGAACAGGCGTGCCTTTATTTCCACCCCCGGAAAGCGGTAGCGGTTGGCGGCGAAGCGCGCCACCTCCTCGTCGGTGAGCCGGGTGCGGATCGGCAGGCTCTCGGCGTTCCTCGTTTCCGCCAGCAGCTTGCGGAAGCGGCTGCGGTCCTTGGCCTGCACCTCGACCACGCTCTCCAGCTCCTGGATGGTGCGCTCGAGGTCCTTCACCTTGGCGGGGAAGATCTCGAGCGTGTAGGCGGCGTAGTTGCGCGCCAGCAGCACGCCGTTGCGGTCCAGGATCAGCCCGCGATTGGGCGCGATCGGCACGATCGAGATACGGTTCTCCTCCGCCTTCGACGCGTAAGTGTCGTGCAGCACCACCTGCAGGTGGAAAAAGCGCGCCAGCAGCAGGCCGAAGGCGACCAGCACCACGACCCCCGCGAAGCCGACGCGCAGCCGGAAGTAGTACAGCTCGCGCTCGTAGTCCTTCAGCTCCGCATATTTCATATTGCGCGCGTCTCGTCCACTTCCACGGGCCTGCGTTGCGGCAGCAGCAGCAGCAGCGTGACCAGCGGCCAGAGCGCGGCGCCGGCGAGCGGGCCGACGGCGATCGCCCAGCCCGGGAACTCGGCGCCGGCGGCGAGCCGCACCAGCAGCGCGACGCCCTGCGCGAAAAGCAGCAGCGCCGCGACGTGCAGCGCCTGGCCCCAGAGCGAAAACCAGAGCACGCGGCGCGACAGCGAGATGGCGGCGAAGGCGAGCAGCGCATAGGCGAGCGCGTGCTGGCCGAGCAGCACGCCGTTGCCGACGTCGATGAGCAGGCCGAGCAGCCAGCCGGCGCCCAGCCCCACCAGCCGCGGCTGGTGGATGCACCAGAAGGCGAGCACCAGCGCCACGAAGTCGGGCGCGAGCGCGACGTTGCGCCACGGCAGGAAGTTGGCGAGCAGCGCGACCGCGAACGAGGCGAGGATGGTGCTCGTGCGCACCGGCAGCAGGATGCGCTGCGCCGCCGGCGAATCACTGAGCTGCATTGGCGTCCTTGCGGCGCGGCCGGCGCGTCTTGCCGGAGCGCTTGTCGCGCGCCGGGCCGGCCGCCTCGGGATAAGGCGCCGGCCGCGCGTCGCTGCCCAGCACCAGCACGTAGCGGCCGCCCTCGACTGCGGCGGCGGGCTGGCACACGATGCGGGCGAAGGCGTACGCGGAGTCGCGCTCGATGCGCGCGACGGTGGCGACCGGCAGCCCCGGCGGATAGGTGCCGTCGATGCCCGAGGTGACCAGCCGGTCGCCGTTCTGGATCTCGGCGTTCGCCGCCATGAAGCGCAGCTCCAGCATGCCGCTTGAGCCGGCGCCGAAGGCGATCGCGCGCAGGCCGTTGCGCAGCACCTGCACCGGGATCGCCTGGTCCTTGTCGGTGAGCAGCGTGACCTCCGACATGAGCGCGTGCGCGCGCGTCAGCTGGCCGATGACGCCCGCCTCGTCGATCACGGGCGCGCCGGCGCGCAAGCCGTGCTCGCTGCCCTTGTCGATGACCACCTTGCGCGCATAGGGATCGCGGCCGTTGTAGAGGATCTCGGCCGGCGTCGCCCTGACGGCGAGGCGCTGCGCGGCGCCGATCAGGCGCCGCAGCTCGTCGGCCTCGGCCTGCGAGGCCTCGTAGCGCTGCGCTGCCTGCGATGCGGCGAGCAGCCTGGCGCGCAGCTCGGCGTTCTCCTGGCGCAGCTGCGCCTGGCTGGCAAAGTAGCCCCCGATCCGCTCGCCGAGCGCCGCCGGCAGGGTGGCGAGCGCCTGCAGCGGGTAGACGGCGAGGGCGACGACGCTGCGCAGGTTCTCGGCGTAGCGAAAGCGCGCGTCGAGGACGAGCAGCGCGAGGGACAGCGAGGCGAAGAAAGCTAGGCGGACGAGCGGCGCCGGGCCGCGATTAAAGAAAGGAGGCGGAGTGTGCTCCATCCCGCTGACCGGCTGCCGGCCCCATCGATCACTCGTTCGTGAAGATCGGCCCGAAGTGCTCCATCTTCTCGAGCGCCTTGCCCGAGCCGCGCACCACGCAGGTCAGCGGATCGTCGGCGACGATCACCGGCAGCCCCGTTTCCTCCATCAGCAGCCGGTCCAGATCGCGCAGCAGCGCGCCGCCGCCGGCGATCACCATGCCCTTCTCGGCGATGTCGGCGCCGAGCTCGGGCGGGGTCTGCTCCAGCGCGCTCTTCACCGCGCTCACGATCTGGTTGAGCGGCTCGGTGAGCGCCTCCAGGATCTCGTTCGAGGAGATCGTGAAGCTGCGCGGGATGCCCTCGGCGAGATTGCGGCCCTTGACTTCCATTTCGCGCACTTCGCTGCCGGGGAACGCGGAGCCGATGGTTTTCTTCACCATCTCGGCGGTGGTTTCGCCGACCAGCATGCCGTAATTGCGGCGGATGTAGTTGATGATCGCCTCGTCGAACTTGTCGCCGCCGACGCGCACCGAGCCCTTGTACACCGTGCCGCCGAGCGAGATCACGCCCACCTCGGTGGTGCCGCCGCCCAGATCCACCACCATCGAACCGGTCGCCTCGGCGACGGGAAGATCGGCGCCGATGGCCGCGGCCATCGGCTCCTCGATCAGGTACACCTGGCCGGCGCCGGCGCCGATCGCCGACTCGCGGATCGCGCGCCGCTCGACCTGGGTCGAACCGCTCGGTACGCAGATAATGATGCGCGGGCTGGGCGAGAACAGCTTGTTGTCGTGCACCTTCTTGATGAAGTACTTGAGCATCTGCTCGGTGACCGTGAAGTTGGCGATGACGCCGTCCTTCATCGGCCGGATGGCGACGATGTTGCCCGGCGTCTTGCCGAGCATCAGCTTCGCTTCCCTGCCGACCGCCTGGATCGATTTCTTGCCGTTCGGCCCGCTGTCCTCGCGGATCGCGACCACCGAGGGTTCATCCAGCACGATGCCCTTGCCGCGCACGTAGATCAGCGT
>JACOVA010000041.1 GCA_016177575.1 Betaproteobacteria bacterium | reverse complement strand
GGTCGCCTGCGTGCGCCTGCACCTCCTCGCTCGGCTCGTGCGAGTGGCGCCACAGCAGAAGCTTCTCGAGCAGGAAGAAACCGAGGATGCCGCCGAGGATCGCGGCCGCCGCGGTATGCGGATCGCCGTCCTCGAAAGCTTCCGGAATGACCTCGAGAAACGCGGCGCCGAGCAGCGCGCCGATCGCGTACGACACCAGCGCGTGGATCCAGCTCGCGCGCAGGAACAGCGCAAACGCGGCCATGCCCGCCGACAGCGCTCCGCCGACGATGCTTGCGGCGACGATGTAGGCGAGCGTCATGGGGGCGCAATTCTACGGCAGCGCGCCGCTAGGCGAGCCAGATGGCGGCGGCCATGCGTTGCACGGCCCGGTCGCGGCGCCAGGAGAAAAAGCGCTCCTGGTCCGTGTGCGTGCAGAATCCGCCCCCCGCAATGCGCGCCACGCCGCGCGCCGCGAGGCGCTGTCTCGCCGCGGCATAGAGATCGAGCTGCCAGTGCCCGGCGCGGCCGGGTGCGAACGCGGCCTGTGCCCGGGTATCGCCGCGCAGGAACTCGGCGCGCACCTCCTCGCCGACCTCGTAGGCGGCGGCGCCGATCGCGGGGCCGAGCCAGGCGAGCAGGCGCTCGGCCGGCACCGCGGTCGCGGCGATCGCCGCCTCGAGCACGCCGGCAGCGAGTCCGCGCCAGCCGGCATGCGCGATCGCGACCACGCTGCCCGCGTCGTCGGCGAGCAGGACCGGCATGCAGTCGGCGATCATCACCGCGCAGACGACGCCTTTGTCGCACGTGCAGGAGGCATCGGCCGCGCTGCCGGGCAGCGCACGCGATGCATCCACAACCCCGATGCCGTGAACCTGGCGCAGCCACACCGGCTCGGCAGGCAGGTGCGCGCGCAAGCGTGCCCTGCCTTCGGCGGTTCCCATGTCGCCGAGCGCACGTGTGCTCGCCAGCGCGCGCACCGACGGGGGCGCCGGCCAGTCTGGAAGAATCAATTCAGGAATCATGTCGCAGACGCTCGAGCAGCTGCGCCATGTCGGCCGGCAGCGGCGCGCTCCAGCGCATGCGCTTGCCGCTGCGCGGGTGCAGCAGCTCGAGCGCCGCGGCGTGCAGCGCCTGGCGCGCGAACGGCACGCCGTGGCGCGTGCCCCGGCGGTACACCGGGTCGCCGACCAGCGGGTGGCGGATGTGCTGCAGGTGAACGCGGATCTGGTGCGTGCGCCCGGTCTCGAGCCGGCACTCGAGCAGCGCCGCGCAGCCGAAGCGCTCGAGCACGCGGTAGCCGGTGCGCGCCTCCTTGCCGCGCCGGGTGACGGCCATGCGCGTGCGCAGCCGCGTGTCGCGCCCGACCGGCGCATCGATCGCGCCGCGCGCCGGGGGATCGCCGTGCACGAGCGCGAGGTAGGTGCGGCGCACCGTGCGCGCCGCGAGCTGCCCGGCGAGCCGCGCCTGGGCGGTGACGTTCTTCGCCACCACCAGCAGGCCGCTCGTGTCCTTGTCGAGGCGGTGCACGATGCCCGCGCGCGGGACGCGGCGCAGATCGGGTGCGTGCGCGAGCAGCGCGTTGAGCAGCGTCCAGTCGGGATTGCCCGCGCCCGGATGGACGACCAGCCCGGCGGGCTTGTCGATCACGATCAGGTCGGCGTCCTCGAACACGATCTCGAGCGCCATCGGCTGCGCCTCGGGCTGCGCGACGTCGATCGCGGCCGGAGGCGAGAGCTCGACCAGCTCGCCGCCGATCGTCCTCGCACTTCCCTCCAGTCGCCTCTTGTCCACGAGAATATGACCGGATCTCAGCCAGGCCTGCAGCCGGTTGCGCGAGTACTGCGGGAACATCCTCGCCAGCGCCTGATCCAGGCGCAGCCCGCCGAGCGAGGCCGGCACGGTCGCCGCGAGCGGCGCGGCGAACGAGTCCTCCCAGCGCGCCGCCTCGCCGGCGGTATAATTTTTCCCCATGAAACGCAGTGTAATCGCTCTGTTCGCCGCGCTGCTCGCCGCGACCGGCTGCGGCCTGCTGCCGAAGGACGCCGACGAGACCGCGGGCTGGTCGGCGCAGAGGCTCTATGGCGAAGCCAAGGACGCGATGGCCTCGAAGAGCTATGACCGGGCGATCAAGTACCTCGAGAAGCTCGAGGCGCGCTATCCGTACGGGCGCTATGCGCAGCAGGCGCAGCTCGACGTCGCCTACGCCTACTGGAAGAGCGGCGAGCGCGCCTCGGCGATCACCGCCGCCGACCGCTTCATCAAGCTCTATCCGAACCACGCCAACGTCGACTACGCCTATTACCTGAAGGGACTGGTCAACTTCAACGAGAACCAGGGCCTGTTGAGCATTCTCGACAACCCCGACATGGCCGAGCGCGACCCGAAAGGCACGCGCGAGGCGTTCGAGTCGTTCAAGGAGCTGGTTTCGCGCTTCCCGGATTCGAAGTACGGCGAGGACGCGATCGCGCGCATGCGCTACCTGATCAACTCGCTCGCCAAGCACGAGGTGCACGTGGCGCGCTACTACATGAAGCGCGGCGCCTTCGTCGCCGCCGCCAACCGCGCCCAGTACGCGGTGCAGAACTACCCGCAGGCGCCGGCGATCGAGGAGGCGGTGTTCATCATGGTGAAGGCCTACGACGCGCTCGGCATGAGCGACCTGCGCGACGCCGCCGACCGCGTCATGCGCAAGAACTTCCCGCAGAGCAAGTACCTCACCGGCAAGGCGGAGCGCAGCGCGCCCTGGTGGAAACTCTGGGACCCGGACTGGTAAGCGGCTTCACGCCAGCTTGATGTTCTCGTCCGCGATGTAATCGCGGATCACGCTTTCCACGTCGGCATCGGGCCTGAAGCCCATCTCGAGCGCGCGCGGCGTGCGGAAGCGCGCCGGCCAGGTCTCGACGATGGCCTGGATGCGCGCGTCGGCCTTGTAGAGCACGCGCCGCATGACCTCGACTCCTGCCACCCCGCCCATCGCGGCGACCATCTCCGCCACGGTCGCAGTGATGCCCGGCAGATTGACCACGCGGCAGCTGCCCCAGGCTTGCGACGGCAGCTCCCAGGCATGAATGAAAGCCTCGACCACGCGCCGCGGCGAGAGCAGCCAGACCCCGGTCTGCGGCGCCACCGGGCACTGCGAGACTTCGCCGTTGAGCGGCTCGCGGATGATGCCGCTCGCGAACGAAGAGGCGGCGGCGTTCGGCCTGCCCGCGCGCACCACGATGGTCGGCAGCCGCAGCGAGCGCCCGTCGACGAAGCCCTTGCGCGTGTAGTCGGCGAGCAGGTACTCGCCGATCACCTTCTGCGTGCCGTAGGAGGTCTGCGGATTGGCGATGGTCGTATCGTCGAGCACCTCCGGCAGCTCGCCGCCGAACGCGGCCACCGAGCTCGTGTAGACGACGCGCGATGGCGGCGCGCCCGCGGCATTATTGCGGCGCAGCTGCTCGAGCAGCAGCTCGGTGCCCTTCAGGTTCACGCGCATGCCGAGATCGAACTCGGCCTCCGCGGCGCCACTCACCACCGCCGCAAGATGAAATACCGCTTCGGTATCCGGCTCGCATACGCTCGCGACAACGTCGGGGTCGGAAATATCGCCGGTCACGGCATTCGCCTTCAGGTCCTGCACCGCGGCAGGAAACGCGCCGTCGAGGAGCGTGATGCCGCCGATCGGCCGACCGCCCAGTTGCCCGCGTGCGAGCAGCGCCCTGGCGAGCCTGAAGCCGAGGAAGCCGCCGCCTCCGGTGATGAGAATTTTCACGCCGCGATTCTAGCGAAGAACGCTTCGACGTCCGCGAGCGCGCGCGTCTGTTTCATCGGCGGCAGGCTGGCGCGGATGGCGCGGCCGTAGGCGCGCGTGAACAGGCGCGGATCGCACAGCACCAGCACGCCGCGGTCGGACTCGTCGCGCAGCAGCCTGCCCGCGCCCTGCTTGAGCTGCAGCACCGCCTGCGGCAGCTGAAAATCCATGAACGGGTTGCCGCCCTGCGCGCGCAGCGCCTCGATGCGCGCGGCGAGCACCGGGTCCTCCGGCGGCGCGAAAGGCAGCTTGTCGATCAGCACCACCGAGAGCGCCTCGCCGCGCACGTCGACGCCTTCCCAGAACGAGGCGGCGCCCAGCAGCACCGCGTTGCCGAGCGCGCGGAAGCGCACCAGCAGCTCGCTGCGCGATCCGGTGCCCTGCACGAGCAGCGGGTAGTCGATGCGGTCCTTGAGCAGCTGGTGGGCGCGCTTGAGCGCCCGCAGCGATGTGAAGAGCAGGAATGCGCGCCCCCGGCTCGCGCGCAGCACCGGCAGCGCCGCGTCGATCACCGCCGCGGTGTAGCCGGGGTCGTTCGGGTCGGGTGGCAGCCCCTTGGGCACGTAGAGCAGCGCCTGGCGCTCGAAATCGAACGGGCTCGGCCAGGTCCGGGAGGCGGCGTCCTCGATTCCCAGCTCGCGCTTGAAGTGGGAAAAGTTCTCGCCCACCGCCAGCGTCGCCGAGGTGAACACCCAGGCGCGCGGATGGTCGGCCATCTGCTTGCGAAACAGCAGCGCCGGCGAAAGCGGGGTCACGTGCAGCTGCGCGGAGTGGCCGAAAACCTCGACCCAGCGCACGTGCTGCTCGCCCTGCTCCTCGTTGAGGCGCGCCAGCAGCGCCAGCGCCGCGCCGGCGCGCCGCGCGCAGCCGGCAAGCCCTTCCGAGCGCTCGGCCTGCCCGGCGAGCGACCGGTCGAGCGCCTCGAGGGCGCGCGCGAGCGCCTGCAGCGCCTCGGCGAAGCCGGCGACGCGCAGCGCCTGCGGCCAGCCGAGGCGCACGCCCTCCTCGCCGAAGCAAAGACGCAGATCGCGCGCCGCCTTGTCGAGCACCGCGGCGAGCCGGTCGAGCTCGGGGGAGGCGCCACCCGCGGCGCGCAGCTCGAGCCGTGCGTCGCGCGCCAGCTCGACCAGCTGCGCGCTCGACACCGTCTCGCCGAAGAACAGGCGCGCGGTCTCGGGCAGCTGGTGCGCCTCGTCGAACACGACGGTGTTGCAGGCCGGCAGCAGCTCGGCGATACCCTCGTCGCGCAGCGCCACGTCGGCGAAGAACAGGTGGTGATTGATCACCACCACGTCGGCGGCAAGCGCGTTCTTGCGCGCGCGCATCACGAAGCAGTCCTTGTATTTCGGGCACTCCTGACCGAGACAGTTCTCGCGCGTCGAAGTGGCGTGCTGCCAAACCGCGGCGTCCTCGGGGACTTCGGCGAGGTCGGCGCGGTCCCCGCTCAGGCTGCGCGCCGCGAAGCGGTCGATGACCCGCAGGCGCGCGCCGTCCTCGCGCGCTTCGAGGCGCCCTTCGGCGAGCGCGCGCTCCAGGCGATACAGGCAGACGTAGTTGGCGCGGCCCTTGAGCAGCGCGGCGGTTGCGCCGCTCGCGAGGGCGTCGCGCACCGCGGGCAGATCGCGGTCGTAGAGCTGGTTCTGCAGGGTCTTGGTGCCGGTGGAGACGATCACCTTGCCGCCCGCGAGCAGCGCGGGGACGAGGTAGGCGAAGGTCTTGCCGGTGCCGGTGCCGGCCTCGAGCGCGAGCGCGCCGCCCGTCTCGATCGTCTCGAGAATCGCCTGCGCCATCTCGAGCTGCTGGGGCCGCGGGCGATAGCCGCCGACCACGGCGGCGAGCGGGCCGTCGGCCGCGAAGACGCGTTGCAGCGCGTTCAGCGTATCTCCTCGACCTTTACCCAGATGCGGCGGCTCTCGCTCGAGCTTCCTTGCCTGGACGAGAGCATGCCGCTGTCGGCGCGCGCGGCCGCGCTGCCCATGCCGCCCAGCTCGATCCACTCGCCCAAGCGGGCGCTCACCGTGCTCGCCGTGCGCTGGCCCTGCACGGCGCCGCCGCGCACGAAGTTCTCCTGCTGCGCCGCGACTTCCAGAACGACGTTGCCGCCCGAGATGCGCGGCACGACCGCGAATCCCGTTGCGGCCTCGCCGAATACCCGCGATTCGCCCGACGCGATGAACGCCTGCCCGCCCTCCAGCACCTGCAGGCGCTGGTCGACGCGCTCATCGAGCGCCGAGCGCGAAGCGTCGATGCGCACGGCCGCGCCCGCGCCGCGGTTCGAGATGCGGGCGTCGGTCTGCACGCCGCCGCGTGCGCGCGCTTCGGCGCTCTCGAAGCGCACCAGGATCATGAGCCGCCGCAGCGGCTGATCGATCGCTGCCAGCGCGGCGCGGATCTGCGCCAGATTGCCGGGGCTCGTGCGCACGATGAGCTGGTGGTATTGCCCGGACAGCGCGCCGCCGGGCTCGAGCAGGGGCCGCAGCACCGGTATCACCTGCTCGGCGGTGCGGTGCCTGAGCGATATGACTTCGAGGCTGCCCTGGGCGAGGACCGCCGGGGCGATGAAACCCAGCAGCAGCAGGATGCGTTGGGTCATTTGAGGCTCTTAACGCACGGTGGATGTTAGTGGTTGCTCACCCGCGCAATCTGCACTAGATTACTTCAATTATGTACCGCAATTTACTGTTTTCACTTGTACTTTTATTTCTGGTATCAGGCTGCGGCACGCTCGGCCCGACGCCCGCACCCGTTTTCAAGCCCACGGCAGAATCGCCGACGCGCATGCGCCCGGAACGTTCCGAAGCCTTGCTGCAGGCGCTGCTCGCACTCGGCGTGGACTACAGCTATGGCGGCTCCTCGCCGGTGACCGGATTCGATTGCAGCGGCCTGGTCGTCCACGTCTACCGGGAAGCCTGGGGAATGCGCCTGCCGCGCACCGCTCGCGAGCAGAGCGATGCCGGAGTCCCGGTCAGTCTAGCGGAACTGCAGGCGGGCGATCTGCTCTTCTACGACACGCTCAACCAACCCTATTCACATGTCGGCATCTACCTCGGCGACGACAGGTTCGTGCATGCGCCCAAGTCGGGCGCGCGCGTGCGCGTCGAGTCGCTGAAGGGCGCTTACTGGCAGCAACGGTTCAACGGCGCCCGCCGCGTCGAGCCTTCGCTTTAGCAACCGGAATTGCCTTGGATTAAAGATAGGAGCCATTCTCATTGACGCTTCATATGAGAACGATTATCATTCTTGGAATTCCTTCCGAGAGGAGATCAAGTGACTGTTATATCAAGACTTCTAATCGTTCTCACCCTTCTCGTCCCGGCTGCGGGCTTTGCCGAGGACAAAGTGCTCAACCTCTACTCGTCGCGCCATTACCAGACCGACGAAGCGCTGTATGCAGGCTTCAGCAAACGCACCGGGATCAGGATCAACCGCATCGAGGCGAGCGAGGACGCGCTCATCGAGCGCATCCGCAACGAAGGCGCGCGCAGCCCGGCGGATGTCCTGATCACGGTCGACGCAGGGCGCCTGTGGCGCGCCGAGCAGCTCGGCTTCTTCCAGCCGGCCAAGTCCGCCCTGCTCGATGCGCGCATTCCGGCCAGCCTGCGCGAGCCGGGCGGGCTGTGGTACGGCTTTTCGCTGCGCGCAAGGCTGATCGCCTACAACAAGGCCAGGGTCAAGCCCGCCGAGCTCGCCAGCTACGAGTCGCTCGCCGACCCGAAGTGGAAGGGGCGCCTGTGCATGCGCTCCTCGACCAACGTCTACAACCTTTCGCTGATGGGCGCGCTGATCGAGCACCTCGGCGCGCAGCAGGCCGAGGACTGGGCACGCGCGGTGCGCGGCAACCTCGCGCACGATCCGAGGGGCGGCGACACCGACCAGCTGAAGAGCGTGGCGGCCGGCGAATGCGACGTCACGGTGTCCAACCAGTACTACTACGCGCGCCTGGCGCGCTCGGCAAAGCCGCAGGAGCGCGAAGTCGCGGACAAGGTGGGCGTGCTGTTTCCCAACCAGGCGAGCTGGGGCACGCACGTCAACGTCTCAGGCGCCGGCGTGATGAAGCATGCCCCGCACCGCGAGGCGGCGCTGAAATTCCTCGAGTACCTGGCGAGCGACGAGGCGCAGCGCTATTTCGCCGACGGCAACAACGAGTGGCCGGTGGTGGCGGGCGTCAGGACCGACAACCCGGTGCTGTCGCAGTTCGGCGCCTTCAAGCGCGACACGATCAACGTGGCGGTGCTGGGCCGCAACCAGCCCGACTCGCAGCGCATCTACGACCGCGTGGCCTGGAAGTAGGGACCGGCTGCTAGGGCCCGATACCTCTCATGTAACGGCGGGTCACGGCGAGCAGCGGCAGCAGGCCGAGCGCGACGATCACCAGCGAGGGCAGGGCGGCCTCGCCCAGGCGCTCGTCCTGGGCGAGGTTGTAGGCCGCGACCGCGAGCGTATCGAAATTGAACGGCCGCAGCGCGAAGGTCGCGGGCAGCTCCTTCAGGATGTCGATGAAGAGCAGCAGCGCCGCGCTCGCCAGGCTGGAGGCAAGCAGCGGCGCATGCACCCGCGCCAGCGTCTGCACCGGCGTCGCGCCGAGGCTGCGCGCCGCATCCTCCATGCTGGGGGTCACCTTCGCCAGCCCCGCCTCCACGGTCTGCAGCGCCACGGCGAGAAAGCGCACCAGGTAGGCGTACACGAGCGCCACCACCGTGCCGGTGAGCAGCAGCCCGGGCTTGATCGCGAATGTCGCCTCCAGGCCGCCCGCGATCCAGTTGTCGAGCCGTCCCAGGGGCACCAGGATGCCGACCGCGATCACTGCGCCGGGAATCGCGTAGCCGAGCCCGGCCGCCCGGTTGGCATAGCTGACGGTGGTGGCGAGACGGCCGCGGGTCAGGCGCGCAGCGTAGGCCATCGCGGTCGCCAGCACGACGCCCGCGAGCGCGGCGATTGCCGCCAGCACGAAACTGTTGCCGACCAGCGCCAGCAGGCGCGCGCTCCAGCTCGCGTCGGCGGCCGACCACGCGAGCCGCAGCAGCAGGCCCGCGGGCAGCAGAAAGCCGAACAGCACCGGCGCCGCGCAAGCGGCAAAGGCGAGCGCGGCGGCGAGGCCCGCGAGCCGCTGCGGCGGCGAGGGCTTGCGCGTGCCGCTGGCATAGGCGGCGCGCCCGCGGCTCGCGCGCTCGAGCGCGACCACGACCACCACGAATACCAGCAGGCAGGCCGAGAGCTGCCCGGCGGCAGTGCTGTCGCCCATCGACAGCCAGGCCTTGAAGATGCCGGTGGTGAAGACTTCGAGGGCGAAATAGGAGACGGTGCCGAAGTCGGCCAGCGTTTCCATCAGCGCGAGCGCGGTGCCGGCGGCGATCGCCGGCCGCGCGAGCGGCAGCGCGACGCGCCGGAAGCTGCCCCAGGCGGAATAGCCGGCGAGGCGCCCCGCCTCGAGCGCGCTGCGCGAGAGGTCGACGAACGCGGTGCGCGCCAGCAGGTAGACGTACGGGTAGAGAGCGAAAGAGAGCATCGCCGCCGCGCCGCCGAGCGAGCGGATCTCGGGGAACCAGTATTCGCGCGCCTGCCAGCCGGTCGCGGCGCGCAGCACCGATTGCACCGGCCCGGTGAACTGCAGCCAATCGGTGTACGCGTAAGCCATCACATAGGCGGGCATCGCCAGCGGCAGCACGAGCATCCACTGCAGCAGGCGCTGGCCCGGAAATCGATACGCGGTCACCAGCCACGCCGAGAGCACGCCGATCGAGATCACGCCGGCCGCCACCAGCGCCACCAGCAGCGCGGTGTTCAGGACATAGTGGCCAAGCGCGGTGCGCACGAGGTGAGCCCAGGTTTCGCTCGCCGGGCCGAATACGCTCGCGAGCACGGTCAGGATCGGCAGGACGATCAGTGCCGCCGCCCCGAGCGATACCGCGCCTAGAAACCCAACTCTTTGATAATCAAGCACTCGCAATTCTAACAAGAATGATTCTTGTTATAATATGGGCATGGAGCTCCTGCTCGAGGTCCGCGACCTCGGCTATGCGTATGACGCGGGCGAAGGCGCCCACGAAGTCGTGCGCGGCCTGTCGTTCGCGCTGCCGCGCGGCGCCATCGGCTGCCTGCTAGGCCCCAGCGGCTGCGGCAAGACGACGGTGCTGCGCTGCATCGCCGGCTTCGAGACGCCGAGATCGGGCACGATCCTGCTCAACGGCGTCGTCGTCTCCTCCCCCGCGGCGAGCCTTGCGCCGGAGAAGCGCCGCATCGGCATGGTATTCCAGGAGCACGCGCTGTTCCCGCACCTCACGGCGCGACGCAATATTGCTTTTGGCCTCTCGGGAGAAATTCATTCCAGAGAAGAACGCGTGCAGGAGCTCGCCGCGCTGACCGGCATCGCCGAGGTCCTCGACCAGTTTCCGCACGAGCTCTCCGGCGGCCAGCAGCAGCGCGTCGCGCTGGCGCGCGCGCTCGCGCCGCGCCCGGAGCTGTTGCTGCTCGACGAGCCGTTCTCCAACCTCGACACCGAGCTGCGCGAGCGCCTGTCGCTCGAGCTGCGCGAGATCATCAAGGCCTCGGGCGCCACCGCGGTGCTGGTCACGCACGACCAGCACGAGGCGTTCGCGATCGCAGACGAGATCGGGGTGCTGCACCAGGGCTGCATCGAGCAGTGGGACAGCGCCTACAACCTCTATCACCGCCCCGCCAACCGCTTCATCGCCGATTTCGTCGGCCAGGGCGTGTTCCTGCCGGCCAAGGTGCTCGACGCGCACCGCGTCGAGATCGAGCTCGGCCTGCTCGAGGGCGACATTCCGGGCGCCTGCCAGATCGGCTGCGATGCCTGCGGCAGGGGCTGCCTCGCCGACGTGCTGCTGCGGCCCGACGACGTGATCCACGACGACGCCGCCGAGACCAGGGCCGAAGTCGTGCACAAGGCCTTCCGCGGCGCCGAGATCCTGTACACGCTCAGGCTGGAAAGCGGCAGGAAGGTGCTCGCCCTGGTGCCGAGCCACCACAACCACGCCCTCGGCGAGCGCATCGGCATCCGGCTGGACGTCGATCACGTGGTCGCCTTCGCGCCGCAGGCCGCGGCCGCCGGCGAGGCTATTGCCTCAGGAAGTAGAACTCCGCCGCCAGATCGAGCGTGAATTCGGTGCCGCGCAGCGCCGGCGGGATCGTCGCCAGCGAGCTGGCGGTGCGGAACATCGCCAGCGCTTCCTCGTCGAGCGCGGCATAGCCGGCGCTCTTGCGCACGCTGAGCGACGCGAGCGCGCCGCTCGCGCCGATCACCATGCGAAGGTCGACGCGGCCCTCCCAGTTGTTGTCGATCGCGAGGCGCGGATATTTCTTGTGGCGCCGCGCGATCTCCATCAGCTGCAGGCGGTACTGCGCGACGCTGCCGGCGTCCGGAGCGCGCGGCGCCGGCGCGGCGGCTGGCGCCGCCGGTTGCGGCTCTGCGCCTCGGGGCCCAGCCGCGGGTGCGGACGCGGCCGGCGCAGCCGCCGGCGCGGGCGCCGGCGCCCGCGTTCGCGCTTCGAGGCCGCGCGCACCCGCAGGCGGCGCGGCGAGCGGGCGCGGCGCGCTTCTCGCGGCAGGCTTGGCGCGCGCCGCCGGGACGGCGGCCGGACGCGGTGGCTCGACTTCCCGCGGCGGCGCAGGCGCGGGCTGCGGCGCCGCCAGGCGCGCGCTCAGGGCCGCGCGTGGCGCCGGGCGCGCGTCCCGCTCGAGATACAACGGCAGCACGTACAGGACCGCGAGGTGCAGCACGACCGAGCACAGCAGCGCCAGCCCGAGCAGGCGATGCCTTCGGCTCTCTATTGCCGCGATCCAAGCGCCCGCCAAATCTTCTCCGCAGTCAACGGCATCTCGAGGTGCGTGACACCGCTCCCGGCGAGCGCATCGAGCACCGCGTGCACCGCCGCGGGCACCGCGCCGATGGTGCCGATCTCGCCGCAGCCCTTGACCCCGAGCAGGTTGGTCTGGCACGGCACGCTCTCATCGAACAGGCTCTTCAGCGGCGGAAACTGGTCGGCGCGCGGCACGCAGTAGTCCATCAGCGAGCCCGTCATCAACTGCCCGCTGCCGGCATCGTAGCGCGCGTGCTCGTAGAGCGCCTGGCCGATCCCCTGCGCCATGCCGCCGTGGATCTGGCCCTCGACGATCCTGGGGTTGATGATGCGCCCGATGTCGTCCACGCTGGTCATGGCGACGACCTGGACCTCGCCCGTGTCGGGGTCGATCTCGACCTCGCATACCTGCGCGCCGTTGGGCCAGGACGGCGCCGACGGCGTCTGCGTCGCGGCGACGCGGATGAAGCCGCGCGGGTCGCGCGCCGCGACCTCGCCCAGCCCGAGCGAGCGGTCGGTGCCGGCGATCGCCAGGCGCCCGCCGCGCAATTCGATGTCGGCGGCCGCGGACTCGAGCGCCTCGGCCGCCAGCTCGCGCGCGCGCGCGATCGCGCCGCGCCCCGCCGCCACCGCCGCCGAGCCGCCGACGAACGCGGAGCGCGAGCCGACGCTGCCGACGCCGGTCGCCAGATCGGTGTCGCCCTGAACGATCTTTATTCTCGAAGACGGGATTTGCAGCAGCTCCGCGGCCAGCTGCGTATAAGTCGTCTCCAGCCCCTGCCCCATCGCCTGCGTCCCGCTGAACACCGTGACCATGCCGTCCGGCGTGATCTGGACGTCCACCGTCTCGGTGCGGATCGGCGCGCCGGTCCACTCCAGATAGACCGCCAGGCCGCGCCCGCGCAATCTTCGGCGCTTTTCGCTCTCGGCCTTTCGCCGAGGGAAACCACCCCAATCCGAGGC
>JACOVA010000034.1 GCA_016177575.1 Betaproteobacteria bacterium | reverse complement strand
TTCCGCGCCTACGAGCCGGTGGCGAGATGGCTCGCCTACCTGCCCATGACCACCGCGATGGCGGTGGCGCTGTTCGAATGAAGCCCTACGTCTTCGACCTCGAGCGCAGCGCCAGGGGCTTGCGGCTCAACCGCTTCTTGCGTGGCCTGACCGCTCCGGAAAAGAGAAGGCTTTTTCTTCAGGACCCGGAAATAGCCATGCAAGCGCGCTAGCGCGCGGCCTCAGTCGCTCAGTCGTCCAGGCCGCTCACGCCCCTGCGATGCGCGAGCAGCTTGGCGCCGGCGATGCGAAACGCGACCATGCCCGGCCAGGCCAGGCGCCCGTCGGGCCTGCGGCTGAACAGGATTCCGTCAGTGCGCGCCGGCACCTGCACGCGCGCCCGCGGCCCGCGCGCGTCCAGCGGATCGATCACCTCGCACACCGGCTCGCCCTTGCGCACGCGCGCGCCCTCGCGCGCGTGATAGACGAGGATGCCGGTGCGCGGGGCGTAGCCTACGTCCATGCCGCCGATCGGCGTCGCCTGCGCCCTGAGCGGCGGCAGCCGGCCGGCGCGCCCGGCGATGACGCCGCGGCGCACCAGGAAGCGGTAGAGATTGCGCGCGTCGGCGCTGCCGAGCACGTGGCTCACGTCGTGCTGGCCGCGGTATTCGACCGTGGCCGACAGGCAGGCCTGCGGCACGCGGGCCGCGGGAAAGCGCGCGGCGAGCCGCGCCCAGAGCGCGCTGTTCACCCCCGAGAACGTGAGCGCCTCGGGATAGGGGTCGTTGTACAGCGTCGCGCGCGCTCCGAGCTCGGCGGCAAGGACCCGGGCCGGGCCCGGCCAGTCGCGGCGCGAGATGAACAGGTGCAGCACCGCCTGCGCGTCGCAGTGCAGGTCGAGCACGACGTCGGCATCCATCGAGCGCCGCAATGCCTCCACGCGCAGTGCCTGCAGCTCGTTGGCGAGCTTCATGGCGCCGAGCGCGGCGAGCGCCGCCTTGCGGATCAGGGCGACGTTGTCGACCGCGCTCTTGCCGAGCCGGGCGCCGACGCGCTCGGCGACGGCGCCGGAGAGCTCGGGCCAGTTGCGGTTGAAATTGTCGCGGCCGAGAAAATCGTAGCGGCCTAGATGGGTACTGCCGGCGAGCTGCGCCAGCCCGATCGGGTTGATCACCGGAGCGAGCACGATCTCGCCCCGGATCCGGCCACCCCGATCGGCCGCGACCAGCATCGGCAGCAGGTGGTGCAGCGCCATGGCGCCGGGCAGCTCGTTGGCGTGGATCGCCGCCTGCAGGTAGACCTTGGGCCGTGCGCCGGTCCTGCCGAAGCGATGGAACACGAGGCCTCGCCCGGTGCCCGGGGTCATCGACGGCAGCGCGACGGTGGTTTTTGAGTGGGGCATGGCAACCCTGGAACGGTGAATCGAAGTAATATAGCAAGCAGCACACGTCGGCTACTTCTAGGAGGAGGAATCCCGATGAACGAGCAGGAACTGCGGCAACTGATTGCCAAAGTCAAAGCGGGCACGCTGTCGCGCCGCGCATTCGTGCGCATGATGGTCGGCATGGGCCTGACCGCGCCCCTGGCGGCGCAGATGCTGGCGTACTCGGGGCTCGCCCACGCCCAACCGGCTTCGGCCTACAAGCCGACCAAGCGCGGCGGCGGCGGAACGCTCAAGTGCCTGTGGTGGCAGGGCGCGACGCTGCTCAATCCGCACTTCGCGGTGGGCACCAAGGACCAGGAAGGCTCGCGCATCTTCTACGAGCCGCTCGCCGGCTGGGACGCCGACGGCAACCTCGTGGCGATGCTCGCCGCCGAGATCCCGACGCAGCAGAACGGCGGGCTCGCGCGCGACGGCATGTCGGTGATCTGGAAACTGAAGAAGGGCGTGCAATGGCACGACGGCAAGCCGTTCACCGCCGACGACGTGGTGTTCAACTGGGAATACGCCACCGATCCGGCGGTGGCCGCGGTCAGCGTCGGCAGCTACCGCGACATCAAGGTCGAGAAGCTCGACTCGCACACGGTGAAGGTGATCTTCCAGAAGCCGACGCCGTACTGGGCCGACGCTTTCGTCGGCGTGCGCGGCATGCTCATTCCGAAGCACCTGTTCGAGAACTTCCGCGGCGCCAAGTCGCGCGAGGCGCCGACCAACCTGAAGCCGGTCGGCACCGGTCCCTACAAGTTCGTCGACTTCAAGCCCGGCGACATGGTGCGCGGGACGATCAATACCGCCTACCACGAGCCGAACAAGCCTCACTTCGACGCCATCGAGATGAAAGGCGGCGGCGACGCGATCTCGGCGGCGCGCGCGGTGCTGCAGACCGGCGAGTTCGATTACGCCTGGAACATCCAGGTCGAGGACGAGATCCTGCTGCGCCTGGAGGAGAGCGGCAAGGGCCGCTCCGAGATCACGCCGGGGGCCAACATCGAGCACATCCAGCTGAACAACACCGATCCGTGGACCGAGGTCGACGGCGAGCGCTCCAGCGCGACCACGAAGCACCCGCTGTTCTCCGACCCGGCGGTGCGGCGCGCCATGGCGATGCTGGTGGATCGCGCGGCGGTGCAGAAGCACATCTACGGCCGCACCGGCATCGCCACCGGCAATTTCCTCAACAACCCGCCGCGCTTCACCTCGAAGAACACGCGCTGGGAGTTCAACGTCGAGAAAGCGAACCAGCTGCTCGATGCCGCGGGCTGGAAGCGCGGCGCCGACGGCATCCGCGTCAAGGACGGCAGGAAGCTCAAGCTCCTCTACCAGACCTCGATCAACGCGCCGCGCCAGAAGAACCAGGCGATCGTCAAGCAGGCCTGCCAGAAGGCGGGCATCGAAGTCGAGGTCAAGGCTGTGACCGCCTCGGTTTACTTCTCGTCCGACGTGGCCAATCCGGACACCTACACCAAGTTCTACTGCGACATGCAGATGTACACGACCACCATGCCGCAGGCGGACCCAGGGGTGTTCATGAACCAGTTCTGCTCCTGGGAGATCGCGGCGAAGGCGAACAAGTGGCAGGGCCGCAACATCACGCGCTGGAAGAGCGAAGAGTACGACAAGGCCTACCGGGGCGCGGAGAGCGAGCTCGATCCCGTCAAGCGCGCGGCGCTGTTCATCCGCATGAACGACCTGGTGATCGAGAACCAGGTGGTCGTGCCGGTGGTCTACCGGCCGCGCGTATCGTCAGTTGCCAAGCGGCTGCGCGCGCCGCTCTCGGGCTGGGACAACGACTTCTGGAACCTGCGGGACTGGTACAGGGAAGGCTGATCCGCGCGCGATGAGCGGGTACCTGCTCCGGCGCCTGCTCATCGCCGTCCCGAGCGTCATCGGCATCAGCATCGTGCTGTTCACGGTGCTCGCGCTCGCGCCCGGCGACCCGTTCGAGGAGCTGGCGACCAACCCGGCGATACCCCCGGAGGTGCGCGCCAACCTGCGCGCGCAGTTCGGCCTCGACGACCCGGTGGCGGTGCGCTACGCGCGCTGGTTCGGGTCGATGCTGCAGGGCGACTGGGGGTTCTCGTTCGCCAGCCGCATCGACGTCGACGACCTGATCCTGCAGCGGCTGCCGGTGACGCTGTTCGTCATCGGCATGTCGCAGGTCTTCGCGCTCGCGGTCGCGCTGCCGGTGGGCGTGTATTCGGCGACGCGGCCCTACTCGATCTTCGACCAGATCGCCAACACGCTCGCCTTCATCGGCTTCTCGCTGCCCACCTTCTTCACCGGCATCCTGTTCATCCTGTTCTTCAGCATCTATCTGGACTGGCTGCCGTTCGTCTATCGCGCCGACATCGCCGAGACGGGGTGGCGCTGGTACTGGGAGCACCTGCGCCAGTCGATCATGCCGATCGCGGTGCTCGGCCTGTTCCAGGGCGCGTCCTGGACGCGCTACGTGCGCTCGGCGGTGCTCGACGTGATCCGGCTCGACTACGTCACCACGGCGCGCTCCAAGGGACTGGCCGAGCGCGTCGTGATCGTCAAGCACGTGGTGCGCAACGCCCTCATTCCGGTGGTGACGCTGGTCGCGCTGCAGATGCCCGCGGTGTTCGGCGGCGCCATCGTCACCGAGCAGATCTTCCGCGTGCCGGGCATCGGCTCGCTGCTGATCAGCGCGATCCAGGCCAACGACACCCCGGTCATCATGGCGGTGACCTTCGTGTTCGCGATCCTGGTGATTTTCTTCAACCTGCTCGCCGACGTGCTCTATGGCTGGCTCGACCCCCGCATCTCCTACCGCTGACGCCGCGCTGCCCGGCCTTGCGGCGCGCCGCACCTCGCTCGGCCTGGAGGCGTGGCGGCGCTTTCGCCGGCACCGCCTCGCGCTCGCCGGCGCCCTGATCCTCGGCCTGATGATCCTGGCGGTGCTGCTCGGGCCGCTCGCCTGGCGCGTGCCGATCAACGAGATCGATTTCGCCGCGAAGCTGCAGGGATCGTCGCTCGCGCACCCGCTCGGCACCGACGACCTCGGCCAGGACCTGC
Source organism: Betaproteobacteria bacterium (assembly GCA_016177575.1). GTDB lineage: Bacteria > Pseudomonadota > Gammaproteobacteria > Burkholderiales > SG8-39 > RBG-16-66-20. The sequence goes on along the minus strand of JACOVA010000034.1, from coordinate 8,923 downwards.
TCGCGCGCATGCTCTACGGCGGGCGCCTGTCGCTCGCCGTCGGCCTTGCGGCAATGATCATCGCGGTAGTGGTGGGCGTCATCATCGGCGCGATCGCGGGCATCTCGCGCGGCAGCGTCGACGCGGCGCTGATGTGGCTGACCGACCTGTTCCTGTCGCTGCCGCAGCTGCCGCTGCTGCTGCTCATCATCTATCTGTTCCGCGACGCGCTGCGCGCGCTTGCCGGCCCGGAGGTCGGCATGTTCGTGCTGATCGTCGCGGTGATTGGCGGCTTTCGCTGGATGCCGGTGGCGCGGCTGGTGCGCGCGCAGTTCCTGTCGCTGCGCGAAAAGGAATTCGTCGAGGCGGCGCGCGCCCTCGGCGCGACGCCGCTGCGGCTGGTGGCGCGGCACATCCTGCCCAATTCGCTCGGCCCAGTGATCGTCGCCGGCACGATCGACGTGGCGGCCGCCATCATCGCCGAGTCGACGCTCTCCTTTCTCGGCCTGGGGTTTCCGCCCGATATCCCGACCTGGGGCCGGATCCTGTACGACGCCAAGGACCACCTCGACGTCGCCCCGCACTGGGCGGTCGTTCCCGGCGGCGCGATCTTCCTCGCGGTGCTGTCGATCAACTACTTGGGCGACGGGCTGCGCGACGCGCTCGATCCGCGCAAAGTGATGTAGGCGCCCGATGGCCGAACGGCTGCTCGAGATCCGCGGGCTGAAGACGCATTTCGCCACCGACGATGGCATGGTGCACGCGGTCGACGGCGTCGACCTCGCCATCGACCGCGGCGAGACGCTCGGCGTGGTCGGCGAATCCGGCTGCGGCAAGAGCGTCACCGCGCTCAGCGTCATGAAACTGATTGCCATGCCGCCCGGGCGCATCGCGGCGGGTCAGATCCTCTGGCAGGGGCGCGATCTGGTGCCGCTCGAGCCGGAGGCGATGCGCAAGATCCGCGCACGCGAGATCGCAATGGTCTTCCAGGAGCCGATGACCTCGCTCAACCCCGTGTTCACCATCGGCGAGCAGATCGCCGAGGTGATCCGGCTGCACGAGCGCCTCGGCCGCGGCGCCGCGCTCGCCAGGACGGTCGAGATGCTCAGGCTGGTGCACATCCCGCACCCCGAGCGCCGCGTGCAGAGCTATCCGCACCAGTTCTCCGGCGGCATGCGCCAGCGCGTCATGATCGCGATGGCCCTCTCCTGCAACCCGAAGCTGCTCATTGCGGATGAGCCGACCACGGCGCTCGACGTCACGATCCAGGCGCAGATCCTCGATCTGCTGGCCGAGATGAAGCAGCGCTTCGGCATGGCGGTGATGCTGATCACGCATGCGATGGGCGTGATCGCCGAGACCGCCCAGCGCGTGGTGGTGATGTACGCGGGCAGGGTGGTCGAGGAGGCGCCGGTTGCCGAGCTGTTCGCCCGGCCGCTGCATCCGTACACCCAGGGCCTCATCCGCTCGATCCCGCGCGTGGACGCCGCGCAGACCGGCCGGAAGCGCCTCGAGGCGATCGGCGGCGTGGTGCCGAGCCTGCTCGAGCCGGCGCCGGGCTGCCGCTTCGCGCCGCGCTGCGCGCTCGCGCGCGCGGAATGCACCGCGGCCACGCCCGTGCTGCGCGAGATCCGGCCCGGGCACCGGGTCGCCTGCGTGCGGGCCTGAGGCGAGCGCCATGGGCGAGCCCCTGCTGCGCGTAGAGAACCTGGTCAAGCACTTCACGCTGAAAGCCGGCCTGCTCTCGGCTGAGGTCGATCGCGTGCGCGCGGTGGACGGCGTGAGCTTCACCATCGACGCGGGCGAGACCCTGGGCCTGGTGGGCGAGTCGGGCTGCGGCAAGTCCACGACCGGGCGCTGCGTGCTGCGGCTGATCGAGCCGACCTCGGGCGAAATCTGGTTCGAGGGCAGGAACGTGACCGCGCTCGACGGCGCCGGGCTGCGGCGCATGTGCCGCGACATGCAGATCATCTTCCAGGATCCCTACGCATCGCTTAATCCGCGCATGACCGTAGGCGCGATCATCGGCGAAGCGCTGGTCATCCACAAGCTCGCCCGCGGCCGGCGCGAATTCGAGGAGCGCATCGTGCAGCTGCTCGAGACCGTGGGCCTGCACGCCGAGCACATGCGGCGCTACCCGCACGAGTTCTCCGGCGGCCAGCGCCAGCGCATCGGCATCGCGCGCGCGCTGGCGGTGTCGCCGAAGCTGATCGTGTGCGACGAACCGGTGTCGGCGCTCGACGTCTCGATCCAGGCGCAGGTCATCAACCTGCTCGAGGACCTGCAGGAGAGGCTCAACCTCACCTACCTGTTCATCGCCCACGACCTCTCGGTGGTCGAGCACATCAGCGACCGCGTCGCGGTCATGTACCTGGGCAGGATCGTGGAGCTCGCCAGCGCGCGCGACCTGTACGCCTCGCCCAAGCACCCCTACACCGAGGCGCTGCTCTCGGCGGTGCCGATCCCCGACCCGGCGGCCAAGCGCCGCCGCATCGTCCTCGAGGGCGACGTGCCCAACCCGATCCGGCCGCCGGCGGGCTGCCACTTCCACCCGCGCTGCCCGCGCGCGATGGCGCGCTGCCGGCAGGAGGCGCCGCTGCTGCGCGATCTGGGATCGGGGCGCATGGCCGCCTGCCACCTCAATGACTAGCCTCGCCGACTATTACGCGAAGCGGGCCTCGGAGTACGAGCGCATCTACGCCAGGCCCGAGCGGCAGGCGGACCTCGTCGCTCTGCGTGCCCGCGTCCGGCAGATGCTTGCCGGCAGGAAGGTGCTCGAGCTCGCCTGCGGCACCGGCTACTGGACGGAGATCATCGCCGCCGAGGCGAGCGAGGTCTTTGCTCTGGATCTGAATGAAGAAGTTCTTGAAATTGCAAGACAGAAACGGACGCCGGAAGGAAGAGTGAAATACGGCATCGGCAACGCCTACGCGCTCCCGGATCTCGGTCGAAAGCACGATACGCTCCTTGCCGGCTTCTGGTGGTCGCACGTGCCGCTGGCGAGGATTGATTCGTTTCTTGAAGGAGCTGCAAAGGCAGTTGCGCCCGGGGCGCTCATGGCCTTTCTCGACAACCGCTACGTCGAGGGCTCGAGCACGCCGCTCGCGCGCACCGATGCCGACGGCAACACCTACCAGCTGCGCGCGCTCGAGGACGGCAGTACGCACGAGGTGCTGAAGAACTTTCCCGCCGAGGGCGATCTGATCCGGCGAGCCTCGCGCCACGGCTGGGGCGCGAACGTAGAGCTGCTCGAGCACTATTGGTTGCTGAGCTTTTGGGGTAAATCTTGAGTTCAGTTTTTCAGATACAGGGACCCAAAGCGGCGACCGTCCCGCTCGTCCTCGACTCGCCGCATTCGGGCCGGCAATTCCCGGGCGACTTCGACGCCGTGGTCTCAGAGACGGAGCTGCGCGAAGGCGAGGACTGCTACGTCGACGAGCTCTATGCCGCCGGGCCGGAAATGGGCGTGCCGCTGCTGTGCGCGCTGTGGCCGCGCACCTACCTCGACCCGAACCGCCACGCGGGCGATGTCGACCTCGACCTGATCGAAGGCCGCTGGCCTGGGCAGTACCGGCCGAGCGGCAAGGCGAAGGTCGGCAAGGCACTGATCTGGAGAACGCTCGAGGATGGCCGACCGATCTATGCCAGGAAACTGGCTGTTCAACGGGTGCTGCATCGCATTCATGCCTTCCATGCGCCGTATCACGAATCAATTCAAGAGCTTCTGCATGAAACCCATTCCCGCTTTGGACGCGTCTACCACATCAACTGCCACTCGATGCGCGCGGTGGCGGGCAAGCAGAGCGACGACGCCGAGGGCAGCGTGCGCGCCGACTTCGTCCTCGGCGACCGCGACGGCACCTCATGCGAGCCGGCGTTCACCGAGCTCGTGCGCGCGACACTCGCCGCGATGGGCTACGACGTGAGAGTCAACGACCCGTACAAGGGCGTCGAGCTGGTGCGCGCGTACTCCGATCCCGCAGCGGGTCGCCACAGCCTGCAGATCGAGATCAACAAGCGGCTCTACATGGACGAGCGCACACTGCAGAAGACCGGTGGATTTGCAGCGCTGCAGAAGAATCTTTCCACGTTGCTGCAAGCAATAAAGAATTTCATCTGAAAAACCATCCCATCGAGATCGCGCCGCCCGACCTCTCCGGCTACCGGCAGGGCAATAGCGGCGTCGAGTACGTCCACGTGCTCGACTCGGGCAAGCCCGGCCCGAACGTCATGGTCCAGGCGCTGACGCACGGCAACGAGTTTTGCGGTGCCATCGCGTTGGACTTTCTTTTCCGGGAAAAGCTTTTTCCGGTGAAAGGCAAATTGACCCTTGCCTTCGCCAACGTAGCGGCATTCGCGCGCTTCGACTTCGACGACCCGGATCGCTCGCGCTACATCGACGAGGATTACAACCGCGTCTGGGCGGACGAGGCGCTGCTCGGCGCGCGCGAATCCGTCGAGCTGCGCCGCGCGCGGGCGCTGCGACCGTTCGTCGACGCGGCCGACTACCTGCTCGATCTGCACTCGATGCACGAGCCCTGCCGGCCGATCATGGTCTGCGGGGTGGGCGGCAGAGGCGGCGAGAAGGGTATTGCGCTGGCGCGCAGAATCGGGCTGCCCGCCGACCTGCTGCTCGACACCGGGCACCCGGCCGGCCTGCGCATGATCGAGCGCGGGGCTTTTAGCGACCCGGCGAGCCCGCGGACCGCGGTGCTGATCGAGTGCGGGCAGCACTGGGAAAAGAGCGCCGTCGATGTGGCCGTTGACACCATGATGCGATTTCTGGCCGTTCTGGGCGTCATCGAGCCGTCCTCGGCGGGAGAGGCATTGCGAATGAAAAAACCAAGATCCCAGCGCGTCATTCGTGTCACTGAGCCCGTCGTCGCGCGCAGCATGCAGTTTTGCTTCGAGCGCCCCTGGAAGGGGCTGGAAGTGGTGGCGAAGGCAGGCACCCCGGTCGCGCGCGACGCGGGGCAGGTCTGGCGCACGCCGTACGACGATTGCGTCATGGTCATGCCGTCTGTGAAGCATCTCAAGCCCGGCACGACGATGGTGCGCCTCGGGCGCTACGAGCCGGCCTAGTATCGAGTATCCCTCCCTGGCGTATTATGTAAATCCGCTCAGCCCCCCGGGGCGTTAAACCGCCATGGATACGAGATTCTCCGGCTTCCTGCTCGCGCTTGCGTGCGGCCTGTTCGCGGCCTCGCTGCACGCCCAGATCTACCGCTGGACGGACCAGAACGGCAACGTGCACTACTCGAACCTGACGCCACCGAAGAGCGTCACCGCGACGGTGGTCGACCCGGACGCGAAGGAGGTGCCGCCCGCGGTGCAAAGCAGCGAGTGCTACACCGTGCGCTGCCAGGGCGAGCGCATGGAGGAGCGCCAGCGCAGGCGCGACGATGCCGAGGCCAGGGCCGCGGCAGAGCGCATCGCCAGCTCGCCCAAGCAGGCGAGGGGGCTCGAGTTCCGCAGGTACATCAGCGTCCAGCGCGGCATGACCGAGGGCGAGCTGCTCGGCATCGCCGGCGAGCCCGACCTGAAGGCCGACCACGGCGTCGCGATCGCCGCGCCGACCACGGTGCAGATCGGCAGGCACCTGAGCACCGCGGCGCGCACCGGCCTGGTGATGAAGACCTACACCTACCTGCCGACTCCCGCCGATCCGTTCACCACCACCGTCACGCTGGTCGGCGGGCGGGTCTCCGAAATCGAGCGCACGAGGAAGTTCTGAGCTACTTCCTCAGCTTGCCCCACAACTCGTCCAGCCGCGGGTAGCGGCCGCAGCCGGTGACGTAGAACTTGTAGCGCACCGGGTTCTTCTTGTAGTAGTCCTGATGGTATTCCTCGGCCGGCCAGAACTGGCCCGCCTTGACGATCGGTGTGACGATGGGCTGCTTGAAGGTCTTGAGCTTGTCGTACTTCGCTTTCGAGGCGAGGGCGAGCTTGCGCTGTTGTTCGTCGTGCCAGAAGACGCCGGGCCGGTACTGCGAGCCGTGGTCGCAGAACTGCCGGTCGTTGTAGGTCGGATCGTGGTTGATCCAGAAGACCTCGAGCAGCTTCTGGTAGCTCACTTTCGACGGGTCGAACCTGACCTCCACCGCCTCGGTGTGGCCGGTGCCGCCGGAAGAGACCTGCTCGTAGCTCGGATTCTTCGTCCTGCCGTCGGTGTAGCCCGAGACCACCGAGACCACGCCCGGCACCTCCTGGAAGGCTTCCTCCGAGCACCAGAAGCAACCCATGGCGAATGTGGCGGTGGAGAGGTTTTGGGAGTAGGAATTTGTTCCCAGAAGGGAAAGAACAAGAACAAAAGCAATACGGTTCATACGTTCAGCTCCTTCAGGACGGCATCGATGACCGCTTGGTCGCGCAGGCACAGGCGGACCTTACTCAGGGGCGCCGCGCGCGCCGCGGCGACGTAGGCGCGCGCGCAGATGTCGAGCGGCACGGCGAAGATCCCCGCCGAGACCGCCGGAAAGGAGACCGAGCGCCAGGCGCGCTCGTGCGCGCAACCGAAGGAGGAGGTCAGCGCGCCGATGAGCTTCGCCTCCTCGTCGCCCTCGCCGTAGCGCGGGCCCACGGCGTGGATCACGCCCTTGAACGGCAGCCTGCCGGCCGTGGTCACCACCGCGCTGCCGGTGGCGAAGGGCCCCAGCTCGCGCACCAGGCGGTCGGACTCCTCCTGCAGCGCTGGTCCTGCGGCCCGCGCGATGATCGCAGCAACCCCTCCGCCGTGCGCGAGGTGGCCGTTCGCCGCGTTGACGATCGCGTCGACCGGCTCATCGAGAAGATTTCCCTGGACCACCTCGAAATCGGTGCCATCGGAAAAGCGTGTCTGGAAAAGAACTTTCAAACGCGAAACCTCAATTGCGTCTTCTGCTTTCCGTCCGCAGCAAAATTCTCCGGCTGCAGCCAGCGATCGTACTCCTTGCGCAAGGCGGGCCACTCGCGGTCGAGCATCGAGAACCACGCCGTGTCGCGACTTGCGCCCTTGACCACCATGTGCTGGCGGAACAGCCCCTCGTAGCTGAAGCCGAAGCGCAACGCCGCGGCCCTGGACGCCTCGTTCAGATCGTTGCACTTCCACTCGAAGCGCCGGTAGCCGAGGTCCTCGAACACGTATTTCGCCGCAAGGTAGAGCGCCTCGGTGGCGACGCGCGTGCGCGCGATCGCCAGTCCCCACAGGATGTGACCGATCTCGATCACCCCGTGCTCGGGGACGATGCGCATCAGCGCCTGGCGTCCCGCGGCGCGTCCCGAGGCGAGGTCGATCACCGCCGAGAAGAGGGGGTCTTCCTTCGCAGAAGATCGTTCTATCCAAAGATCCAGCTCATTCCTGTCGCGAGGCGGATCGTCGGCAAGGTAGGCGAAGCGCGCACCCGCACCGGCACCCGAGGAGGCGTCGAACAGCCCTGCGACATGCGATGCGGCAAGCGGCTCAAGGCGCGCATAGCGTCCCGCGAGGACCACCCGCGCGGGCCGCGCACAGGGCAGCGCGCGCGGCATGGCCGGGCTTGCGCGCGGCTACTCGATCTTCGCCTTGGCGCGCAGGTCGCGCACCATGGCCTCGACGCGCTGCTGCATGATGCGCTGCTGGATCTGCTGCTTGACCTGGTCGAGCTCGGGGAACTTGACCGGGCGCACCTCGTCGAGCCTGACGATGTGGAAGCCGAAGCGGGTGCGCACCGGCGCCTCGGTGATCTTGCCGACTTCCAGCCTGACCATGGCATCGGCGAAGGCTTTCTCGAGGTTGCCGGGCAGGGTCCAGTCCAGGTCGCCGCCGCGCGGCCGCGTGCCCTCGTCGAGCGAGCGCTTCTGCGCGAGCTCCTCGAACTTCGCACCCCGCTTCAGCTCGGTGATCACCGATCTCGCGTCGGTCTCGTTGGCGACCAGGATGTGGCGCGGGCGGTACTCCTTGTCCCCGGTCTGCGCCCTGGCGCGGTCGTACTCCTTGCGCACGTCGGCGTCGCTCACCGGGTGAGCGCGCAGGTAGTCGGACACCACGGCGTTCGCGATCACTTCCTGGCGGTTGAGGTCGAGCTGCTGCTGCACGTCGCTGCGTTTCGCCAGGCCGCTGCGGTTCGCCTCCTGGTTCAGCAGCTCGTTGTTGATCAGGACTTCGCGGATCTGCGAGCGCAGCTGGGCGCTGTCCTGCGCGCCGCGCTCGGTCTGAATGCGCAGGATCGTGTCCAGGCGGTGCCGCGGTATCGCGACGCCGTTCACGGTGGCGAGCGGGCCGCTCGCGGCGGCGGGCTTGGCGGCTTCCTTGCCCGGCAGCTGCGCGAGCGCGAGCGACGGCAGGGCGGCCATGAGGGCGAATATCAGCTTTTTCATCAGTTTCCTTTGGCGTGAAGGCGCAATTATGCGTCAGATTCCCCCGGTGCGCGGGCGCGAATCGACAGCGCGTGGATGGGGTGCTGCATCAGCTCGCCGAGCGCGTCGTAGATCATGCGGTGGCGCGCGACCGTGGGCCGGCCGGCGAACGCCGCCGACACGATCGTCAGCCGCCAGTGCGTGTTGCCCCCCGGCGCCGCGCCCGCATGCCCGGCATGCTGCGCGCTCTCGTCGACCAGCTCGAGCGCCGTGGGCGCGAGCGCGGCCAGCCGGCGGCGGATCTCCTGCTCGACGGTCACCGCTTCTCCTCCTCCAGGTGGCGCGCCAGGAACAGCGCCTGTCCGAGCACGAACAGCAGCATCAGCCCGATGCCGCCGAAGAGTTTGAAATTGACCCACTGGTCGGTCGTGAAATTGAAGGCGACGAACAGGTTCGCCGCGCCCATCAGCGTGAAAAACCCGATCCAGCTCAGGTTGAGCCGCATCCACGTCGCCTCCGGCAGACGGATCTGGGCCCCGAGCATGGCGCGAATCAGGTTCCTGCCGAACAGCTGCCCGCCGGCGAGCACCAGGCCGAACAGCCAGTAGAGCACGGTCGGCTTCCACTTGAT
>JACOVA010000045.1 GCA_016177575.1 Betaproteobacteria bacterium | reverse complement strand
GGGGGCAGGCCGATCATGGACAAGGTCGCCACGGCGAACGCGCCCATGGTCCAGGGCATGCGCCGGCCGATGCCGTCGAGCTGGCTCACCTCGGTCTTGCCGGAGGCGGTGGAGATCGCGCCGGCGGCGAAAAACAGCGTGATCTTGCCGACCGCGTGCGCCGCGATGTGCAGCGCCGCGGCGGCGATCGAAAGCGGCACCAGCAGCGCGGCGGCGAGCACCACGTACGAGAGCTGGCTCACGGTCGAGTACGCCAGGCGGCGCTTGAGATTGTCGGAGCGCAGCGCCACCACCGAAGCCGCGAGGATGGTGAAGCCCGCGACGGCCGGCAGCCAGTCCGCCGCGCCTGCGCCGGCGAGTGCGTCGACCCCGAACACGTACACGATCACCTTGACCACGGCGAACACGCCGGCCTTGACCACCGCAACGGCGTGCAGCAGCGCCGACACCGGCGTCGGCGCCACCATCGCCGCCGGCAGCCAGCGGTGAAAAGGCATGAGCGCCGCCTTGCCGATGCCGAACATGAACAGGGCGAGCAGCGCCGCGACCTGGGCGTTGGAGAGCCCGGCGCCGCGCAGCAGGCCGCCGGGCGTGAATTCGAGCGTGCCGGCGACCGCCCACACCGAGATGATTGCCGGCAGGAGCAGTACGATCGAGGTGCCGAGGAGGAATCCAAGGTAGACGCGGCCGCCGGCGCGCGCCTCGCCGTCGCCATGATGGGTGACGAGCGGATAGGTGACCAGCGTGAGCGCCTCGTAGAACAGGAACAGCGTGAGCAGGTTGGAGGCGAAGGCGATCCCCATCGTCGCCGCGAGCGCGAGCGCAAAGCAGACGTAGAAGCGCGTCTGGTGCGGCTCGTCGTTGCCGCGCATGTAGCCGATCGAATACACCGAGTTCACGATCCACAGGCCCGAGGCGACCAGGGCAAACAGCATGCCGAGCGGCTCTACGCGAAAGCCAAGCGCGATCCCCGGCAGCATCTCGAGCACGAAGAGCTGCGGGCGCCCCCCGGAGAGCACCGCCGGCAGCAGGCCGAGCACCGCGGCGAACAGCGCCGCGGCGGAGGCGAGCGTCACCGCCTCGCGCAGGTTGGGCCAGCGTCCGGCGAGCGCGATGCCGGCCGCGCCAGCCGCAGGCAAAAGGACGCAGGCCGCGATCAGCTGCGCTCCGGTCACGGCCCCTCTCCCAGCATGAGCGCGGCGGCGCGGCGCGCCGTCCCGACGGTAAACGAAGTGTCGAATCCGAAGTACACGCAGGCCGCCACCGCCAGCCAGGCGGGCACCAGCATCACCGGCGGCGACTCGCCCGGCGCGGGCGTGCGCTTCCCCGGGGCCGAAAGGTAGGCCGCCTCGACGAAGCGCCAGACGTACGCAACCGCGATCAGCGAAGTGACGACCACGAACCCCGCCAGCCACCAGCGCCCGGTCTCGATCGCCCCGAGCACCAGGTACCACTTGCTGATGAACCCGGCGGTCCCCGGCACGCCGATCAGGGACAGCCCGGCGATCACGATGCCGATCGAGGTGAGAGGCATCGAGTGTCCGAGGCCGCGCAGCCGATCGAAGCCGGCCCGACCCGCGCGCAGCGCGATCCCGCCCACCAGCAGGAACAGCGCGGCTTTGGTGATGCCGTGATTGAACAGGTGCACCACGGCCGCGGTCAGCCCTTCTTTCGTCGCCATGCTGATGCCGAGGGTGATGTAACCGATCTGCGCGACGCTGGAATACGCGAACAGCCGCTTGAGGTCCGCCTGCCAGAGCGCGACCAGCGAGGCGCTCAGGATCGCAATCAGGGAAAGCGCGAGCAGGATCTCGGGCATCGGCAGCGTCTCGGTCACCAGTTGCAGCCCGAAGACGCTGAAGTAGAAACGCAGCAGCACGTAGACCTGGACCTTGGTCGCGGTCGCCGCGAGCAGCGCGGTCACGGCCGAAGGCGCATGGGTGTACGCATTCGGCAGCCACAGATGCAGCGGAAACAGCGCGAGCTTCAGCGATACGCCGACGGTGATGAAGGCGAGCGCCGCGAGCACCGGCCGCGTAGTCTGCAGCCCGGGCAGGCGCGCCGCCATATCGGCGAGGTTGAGCGTCCCGGTCATCAGGTAGAGCAGTCCGACGCCGATGACGTAGAAGGTCGCGCCGATCGTGCCGAGGATGAGGTACTGGTACGCGGCGAGCAGCGCGCGCCGGTCGCGTCCGAGCGCGATCAGAACGTAGCTCGAGAGCGAGGCGATTTCCATGAACACGAACAGGTTGAAGGCGTCCCCGGTGGCGGCCATGCCGAGCAGCCCCGCGACGCACAGGCAGTACATCGTGTAGAAGAGGTACACCTGGTCCCGCGGCAGCTCCGCGGCCACGCTGCGCCACGCGTAGGGCGCCACCACCGCCGCCACGCCCGACACGAGCACCAGCACGAAGGCGTTCAGCACGTCGAGCCGGTACTCGATTCCCCACGGCGGCGGCCAGCTGCCGATCTGATAGGAAACCGGCCCGCGGGCCGCGACCTCCGCGGCGAGCAGCAACGCGGCCGCGAAGGAGAACGCGCAGGCGGCGGCGGCGATGCCCCAGGCGGCGCCCGGCCGGCGCAGCAGCAGCGTGACCGGCGCCGCGATCAGCGGCACCACCACGACCAGGACCGGCAGGTGCGCTAGCGTCACACCCGTTCGCCGCCGTCGCGGTCGGCGGCGAGGATCTCGTCCTCCTCGATGCTCCCGTAAGCCTCGCGAATGCGCACGGCGATGGCCAGGCCGAGCGCCAGGGTCGCCACGCCGACCACGATCGCGGTGAGGATCAGCACGTGCGGCAGCGGATTGGAGTAGACCTTGAACGCTGGCGCGACTATGGGCGCGGTACCGCCGATCAGCTTGCCGGGGGCGATGTAGAGCAGGTACACGGACGTCTGGAAGATGGAGAGCCCGATCAGTTTCTTCATCAGGTTGCCGCGCGCGATCACGATGTACAGGCCCGCGACCATGAGCACGAACGTGATCCAGTAGCTGTAGTGGCTGGCAAAGTGGCCGGCGACGCTCACTGGTCCTCCAGGGCGCGCCGCCGGCCGGCGAACATGTAGAAGATCTTCAGCATCACCCCGGACACCGTGATCGCGACGCCCGCCTCGACCCAGAAGATGCCGCGGTGCTGGCCGGAAACCGGGTCGGCGCCCAGCACGAAGTAGTCGAGGTAGTTGCCGCCGAAGACAAGGCCGGCAACGCCCACCCCGGCGTACAGCAGCACGCCGAGCCCGACCATGGATTCGACCACCGCGTCGGGCACCAGCCGGCGCGCTGCGGGCAGCCCGAAGATGAGCGCGTAGAAGACGATGACCGCCGCGCCGATCACGCCCGCCTGGAAGCCGCCTCCCGGCCCGAAGTCGCCGTGGAACTGCACGTACAGCGCGAACAGCAGCATGAAGGGGATGAGCAGCTTGCCCACCACCCGCAGCACCAGGAATCGCCTCACCGCGGCTCCCCGTTGCCGCGCCGGCGCAGGCGCCGCAGCAGCGCGATCACCCCGGCCCCGGCGGTGAACACCACGATCGTTTCGCCGAGCGTGTCGTAGCCGCGGTAGCTCGCGAGGACCGCCGTGACCACGTTCTGCACGCCGGTTTCGCGCAGCGCCTCGTTCAGGTAGCGCGGCACCACGTGAACATGGATCGGTGCCGACGGATCGGAGAATGCCGGCAATCCCAGCGTGCCGTACACGAGCGCGCCGGTGATCACCGCCGCCACCGCGAGCGGCAGCCAAGGCCGCGCGAGCGGCTTGGCTTCCTCGCCCCCGCACAGGTACAGCGCGCCGAGAAGAAGCACCGTCGAGATCCCGGCGCCGACCGAGGCTTCCGTCATTGCAACGTCGACCGCGTCCAGCGCGACCAGCACGGTCGCCATCAGGAAGCTGTAGATGCCGGCGAGCACCACGACGGAGAACAGGTTGCGTTGCACCGCGATGGCGAGCACCGTCACCGCCATCATCGTCAGCAGTACCTGCACGATCAGCGCTTCGATGGCGTGTCCTCCCCGGCCGGGTCCGGCGACAGCCCGCGCGCCAGCGCGGCATTGGCGAGCGCGTGCGTGGCGGTCGGGGACGTGAAGAAGATCAGCAGGCCGATGATCGCCAGCTTGGCGCTGACCAGGGTCCAGCCCGATTGCAGCATCAGGCCGGCGAGCATCAGGCCGGCGCCCGCCGAGTCGATCACGCTCGCGGCGTGCGTGCGCGGATAGAAACCCCGCAGCCGCATCAGGCCGAGCGCCCCGATCACGCAGAATGCGCTTCCGGACCAGACCAGCGCCCAGGAAACCGCCTCGAGCGCCACGTTCATCCCCCGCCCTCCGCTTCGCCGGGGTCCCCCAGATCGCCGAAGCGGAAGAACTTCAGCACCGCGACCGTGCCGACGACGTTGAGCAGCCCGTAGAGAATCGCCAGGTCGAGGAACTCCGGCCTGCCGGTGAGAAAGCCGATCACCGCGAGCATGAGCAGGGCGAGCGTACCGATCGAATTGGCCGCCAGCGCGCGATCGAACACCGTCGGCCCGCCGATCGCGCGCGCGAGCGCGAGCCCGAGCGCCGCCAGCAGGGCGAGCGCGGCGGCGGCGAACATCAGGCGCTGCCCTCGAAGCGCTCGACGCGGCGGTCCATCTCGCTCGCGCTGGTCGCCGCTGCGCCTTCTGCGGTCAACGCGTGCACCGTGAAACCGTCGGGGCCGACCTCGACCGAGAGCGTCCCCGGGGTGAGCGTGATCGAATTGGCGTGCGTCACCAGCCCGACCGCGCTCTTCTGCCGCGGCTTGAAGCGCACCACGGTGGGACTGACCGGCAGCCGCGGATCGAGGATGATGCGCGAGACCTCGAGCGCCGATTTCATGATCTCCTTCGCCAGCCACGGCCAGTAAGTCACGGCGGCCCAGGTGAGATGAAAGGGGTGGCCTTCGCGGTCGACCAGCTCCATGCGGTGCCCGAGCCAGGCGACGAACAGCGCCGAGCCAAAGCCCGCGGCGAGCAGGAACGGGGTGAAGAATCCCGACATCAGAATCCAGAAGACATAGAGCGCGGCGAGCAGGCTGGCGAGCTGGAACATGATCGGCGTGCGGCTTGGCCCGGGGGGGCGAGCGCAGCGATTCTATCCGCTCGCGCGGTCAGCCGACAAACTGAGACAATCCGCGCTATGCCGCGCCAATTCATTCGCCGGTTTCTGCCCTCCGCCGAGGCGCTGCGCGCGAAGCGCAGCCTGCGCTGGCTCGGCCCGCTGCTCGCGCGCCCCTGGCTGTGGCACTTCAGCCGCCGCAGCGTCGCCGCCGGGGTCGGCATCGGCGTGTTCTTCGGCTTCATGATCCCGATCCTGCAGATCGCGTTCGCCGCCGTGTTCGCGCTGGTACTGCGCGCCAATCTCCCGGTGGCGGCCGTGAGCACGCTGGTCTCCAACCCGCTGACGTATGCGCCCATCGCGGTGGCCGCCTACCGCGTCGGCGCGGCGCTGCTCGGCGAGCCGGCGGACGAATCGAACGCCGCCGCGATCGAGGCCGGCGCGGAGCAGGCCGAGGTGCTTGCGCAAAGCGCGTGGCAGCGCTTCGCCGCCATCGGCAAGCCGCTCATGCTGGGGCTTGCGACCTTCGCAGTCGCGGGCGGCGCGAGCGCCTATGTCGCGACCCTGCTGCTGTGGCGGCTCGCCGTGCTCTGGCGCCTGCGGTTGCGCCGGTCGCGCCGCGGGCGCGGCAACGCATGAAGCGCAAGGATTACGAGCGCCGCCTCGAGCGCCTGCAACTCGAGCTGAACGACCTCGCGCACTGGCTGCGGCACACGGGACGGCGCGTGGCGGTGCTGTTCGAGGGCCGCGCTACCGCGGGCCGGTCAAGCCGGTGCGCGGCCGGCGCTAATTAGCGCCGGCCTGCTGGTCCGCGTCGATCCTCCAGCCCGCCGCGGCGCGGTGAAGAGTCGCGACCGTGTGGGCGCGCTCTCCCTGCAGCGCGGTGAGATCGAGCCGCAGCCATTCCAGATCGCTCGCGTTGTCGCTGACATGGCACACCGCGCCGCGCACCTCGTGGAAGGCGTGCCCGCTCGCGCTGGCGACGAGGAGGGCGAGCTTCGCCACATCGTCCGGCAGCGCCTCCAGGAATACGAAGATCCTTTCGTCGTCCCAGTGGTTGGCGCCGTTGCGCGAATCCCCCGTATGGACGACGCCGCCATCGGCGCTGCGCGGACGGCCCGGATGCACCGCTTCCAGCACGCGTCCTTGCGCATCGAACAGCACGCACAGCGCATCCAGGTCTGCGGGATCGGCGGCGGCGCCTTCGGGCGGGTCCCAGTGCAGCCCCATGACGATCTCTTTCGGGCCGGGTCGCGTTTCCGCGCGCTCTCCGCCGTCCGGGCAGGCATGACGATCGATTCGCATTGTCTTCCCCCGCGCGCATCCGGCCCCCTATCCGGAGCCGGATGCAATGACTCTTCGGACAGCCGCCGCGGGCGAAAGTTTGCGGCGCCCGGGAATTGACGGGGATCAACGGCCGGATCTCGCGATCGCCGAGAATGCCGGCGATGACGTCCCCGACCGCACCGGGCCCGCAAGCCGTC
>JACOVA010000042.1 GCA_016177575.1 Betaproteobacteria bacterium | reverse complement strand
ATCCGGGCGCGCGCCGCCAGCTCCCGCGTCACGCCCTGCCCTTCGGCGCCGAAGATCCAGCCGATGCGCGAGGGCAGCTGCGCCTGCGGCAGCGGCGTGCCTTCGCGCGGCGCGGTGCAGACCAGCGTCTCGCCGAAGCGCGCCACCGCCTCGGCGAGATCTGCTTCTTCGGCGATACGCAGCGAGAAGTGCGCGCCCATCGCGGCCCGCAGCACCTTGGGCGACCAGGCGTCCGCACAGCCGCGGCCGAGCACCACGTCCTGGATGCCGAACGCCGCGGCGCTGCGCAGGATCGCCCCCACGTTGCCCGGGTCCTGCACGTTCTCGAGGAACACGCAGCCCCGCGACCTGCCCGGATCGGGGCCCGCCGCGGGAATTTCGATCTCCGCCGCGATGCCCGCCGGCGCTTGCGTATCGGCAATGGCCCGGAACACCGCGTCGGACACGAGCACGGGCTTGCGCGCCGCGCGGCGTATCAGGTCGGCAAATTCCGGCTTTTGCGCGCCGCTTGCGCTCACGACCAGGCTCCGCAGCGGCTTTCCGGCATCCAGGCATGCCTGCACGAGGTGAGCGCCCTCGAGGAGCGCCGCTCGCTCCCGTCGCCGCGCCCTGCCGTCCCGGCCGAGCTCGCGCCAGCGCTGCACGAGCCTGTTATTCCGGGAGTCGAGCAAGGCGATCCCTTGTCACCAGCGCCAATTCGGGGCTCATGAGCCGGCGCACCGGCGCAAAGCTGCGGCGGTGGATCGCGCTCGGGCCGAAGCGCTCGAGATTGGCGAGGTGCTCCGGCGTCGGGTAGCCCTTGTGCCGGTCGAAACCGTACCGGGGGTAGCGCTCGTGCAGCCGACGCATCTCCGCGTCGCGCGCCGTCTTGGCCAGGATCGAGGCCGCCGCGATGACGGCGTGCCGCCGGTCGCCGCCGACGATGGCGCGCGCCGGGCAGGCGAGCGCCGGGCAGCGGTCGCCGTCCACCCAGGCCTCGTCGGGCACCATTGCCAGCGCCTCCACCGCGCGGCGCATCGCGAGCAGCGCCGCCTGCAGGATGTTCAGCCGGTCGATCTCCTGGACCGTGGCCTGGGCCACTGCGAATGCAAAGGCGCGTTCCTGTATTCTCATGCAAAGCTTTTCCCTGATCGCGGGGCTCAAGAGCTTCGAGTCCTTCACGCCCCGTATCTTTCTTTTCGAATCGAGAATCACGGCCGCCGCAAACACAGGGCCGGCGAGCGGGCCGCGCCCGGCCTCGTCGACGCCGCAGATCCTACTTCCGGCTCGCATCGAGGACACCGAGCACGGCGTCGGCCGCCTTGTGTGCGGTGTCTTGCTGCAGCACCGCGTGGATCTCGCGGAATTTGTCGGTCTGCCTGCGCTGCGCACCTGCGTCGTGCAGCAGCTCGAGCAGCGCGTTGGCGAGCGCGCCGGGCGTGGCCTTCTCCTGCACGAACTCGGGCACCAGCGGCTCCCCGGCGAGGATGTTCGGCAAACCGATATACGGCAGGTACAGCATGCGCCGCATGAGCGCCCACGTCACCGCCGACTGGCGATATGCGATCACCATCGGGGTCTTGATCAGCGCCGCCTCCAGCGTCGCGGTGCCGCTCGCCACCAGCGCGATGTCGGCAGCGGCGAGCGCCTCGTGCGAGTGGCCGAACAGCAGCGTGAGCGGCAGGCCGCTCGCCTGGTGGCGGCGCAGCGCCGCCTCGAACAGCTCCCGGGTCGCGCGCGAGGCCGTCGGACAGACGAAATGGACCTCCGGCAGATCCTGCAGCAGGCGGCGGGCGGTCTGCACGAACAGGTCCGCCATGTAATGCAGCTCGGAGTGCCGGCTGCCGGGGAGCAGCGCGATCACGCGGCTGCCCGCGGGCACGCGCAGCTCGGTGCGCGCCCTGCCCTTGTCGGGCGCCATCGGGATCAGGTCGGCGAGCGGATGGCCGACGTAGGTCACCGGGACGCCTGCCTGCTCGTACAGCGCCGGCTCGAACGGGAACATGGCGAGCAGGTGCGTCACCGAGCGCGCGATGCGGCGCAGGCGCCAGCCGCGCCAGGCCCAGATCGAAGGGCTGACGTAGTGGATCGCCGGTATGCCGGCCTGCTTGAGCTGGCGCTCGAGATCGAGGTTGAAGTCGGAGGAATCGACGCCGATGAACGCCGCCGGGCGCTCGGCGAGCAGCCGCGCGGCCAGCCGCCGGCGGATGCCCATGATCTCCCGGTAATGGCGCAGCACCTCGGCGTAGCCGCGCACCGCGAGCTTTTCCATCGGCACTTGCGACTCGAAGCCCTGCGCGATCATCTTCGGGCCGCCGATGCCGGAGAAGCGCAATTGCGGGCGCCGCGCCTTCAGCGCCGCGATCAGGTGCGCCGCCAGCAGGTCCCCCGAGGCTTCCCCGGCGACCATGCCGACGCTGACCGCGGGCTGCTCCGGCACTAGCGTATGTAGCCGCGCTTCGAGGCGTCGAGGAACTCGACGATGGCGCGCACCTCGGCGCAGACGCTGGCCTGCGCCGCCAGCTCGTGCCGCGCCTCTTCCTGCCCGAGGCCGGCGCGGTACAGAGTGCGGTAGGCGCGCTTGAGCGCATCGATGGTCTCGGCCGTGAAGCCGCGCCGCCGCAGCCCCACGCTGTTGATGCCGTAGGGCTGCGCCATGTTGCCTGCCGCCCTGACGAACGGCGGCAGGTCGCGGTCCAGGTAGGTCCCCATGCCGGTGAAGCTGTGCGCGCCGATGCGCACGAACTGGTGCACCAGCGTGGTCGCGCCCAGGATCGCCCAGTCGCCGACGTGCACGTGCCCGGCGAGCTCACAGGCGTTGGCGAAGATCGCATTGCTGCCGATCTGGCAGTCGTGCGCGAAGTGCACGTAGGCCATGATCCAGTTGTCGTTGCCCACGCGCGTGACGCGCGCATCGAGCGCGGTGCCGCGGTTGATCGTCACGTACTCGCGGATGGTATTGCCGTCTCCGATCTCCACCGCGGTGTCCTCGCCGGCGTACTTCTTGTCCTGCGGCGGCGCGCCGATCGAGCAGAACTGCCAGATCCGGTTGTTGCGCCCGATGCGCGTGCGCCCGCCGATCACGACGTGCGGCCCGATCCAGGTCCCCTCGCCCACCTCCGCCTCCGGGCCGACGATCGAGTAGGCGCCGACCGTGACGTCCGCGGCGAGCCGGGCGCCGGGCTCGACGATCGCGGTGGGGTGGATCATTGGCCGTCGGCGCCGGCCGGGCGGACGGTGCAGAGGATCTCGGCCTCCGCGACCACGGCGCCGGCGACGCGCGCCGTGCAGCCGAACTTCCAGATGCTGCGCTTGGAGCCGAGGATCCGCACCTCGATCTCGAGCGGGTCACCTGGAATGACCGGCCGCTTGAAGCGCGCGTTGTCGATGCCGGCGTAGTAGTAGACCGACTTATGGTCGGGCCGCGACCCCAGCGTGCGGAATACCAGGATCGCCGCCGCCTGCGCCATCGATTCGAGGATCAGCACGCCCGGCATCACCGGCCGGTTCGGGAAATGACCCGGAAAATACGGCTCGTTGGCCGACACGTTCTTCAGCGCCAGGATGCGCTTGCCGGGCTCGCATGCGAGCACCCGGTCGATCATGAGCAGCGGAAAACGCTGCGGCAGGTGCTCGAGCACCTGGTGGATGTCCATCTCAGCCATCACCGCCCTCCTTGCCCTGCAGGCGCTTCTCGAGCGCACGCACGCGGTCCGCCAGCTCCGCGAGGTGCCGCACCAGGGCGGTGTTGCGCGCCCAGGACTCGTTGTCGTCGAAAGGGAACATGCCCGTGTAGGTTCCGGGCTTGCGGATCGAGCGCGAGATCACCGTGTCGGCCGAAACGTCGACGCGGTCGCAGATGCTGAGATGGCCGAGGATCAGCGCGCCGGCGCCGATGGTGCAATGCTTGCCGATCTCGGCGCTGCCCGCGACCGCGACGCAGCCCGCCACCGCGGTGTGCGCGCCGATGCGGCAGTTATGGCCGATCTGGACCTGGTTGTCGAGCTTGACGCCGTCGCCGATCACCGTGTCGTCCATGGTGCCGCGGTCGATCGTGGTGCTGGCGCCGATCTCGACGTCGTCGCCGATCGTGACCGCACCGATCTGCGGGATCTTCTGCCAGCGCCCGCCGTCGCGCGCGATGCCGAAGCCGTCGGCGCCGATGACGGCGCCTGAGTGGACGATGGCGCGTGCGCCGATGCGGCAGCCCGGATAGACCACCACCGCGGGATAGAGGCAGCTGTCGTCGCCGATCGCGACGCCCTCGCCGATCACGCAGCCGGCACCGATCGAGACCCGCGCCCCCAGGGTCGCGCCCGGCGCGACCCAGGCGCCGGGGTGCACGCCGGGCGGCTGCAGGGTGCGCGGATTGAAGAGCTGCGAGACGCGCGCGAAGTAGGCGTAGGGGTTGTCGCAGACGATGCGCGGCAGCGCGGTCAGCGCCTCGGCCTCCGCCGCCAGCACGACCGCCGAGGCGCCGGTCGCGGCGAGCCTGGCGCGGTATTTCGGGCTCGAGAGAAAGGCGATCTGGCCGCGCCCGGCCCGCTCAAGCGAACCGACCTGCCGGATCAGGACTTGCGGATCGCCGGCGACGCGGCCGCCGAGCTGCGAGGCGATCTGCGCGAGCGTGAACGGCCCGGGCATGTCATTTTGCGGGCGGCTTGCCTTCCAACGCCTTGATCACCTTGTCGGTGATGTCGATGCGCGGGTT
>JACOVA010000013.1 GCA_016177575.1 Betaproteobacteria bacterium | reverse complement strand
CACGCCTTCCTGGATGATCACCTGCTGCACCGCAAGGCCTTCCTTCACCACCGCCATCTTGTTGCGCTGCTTGCGGTTGAGATCGCGCACCTCGGCGGCGTCGCGCACCATCATGACGCCCATGCCGTAGGTGCCGGCGTCCGCCTTGACCGCGACGTAGGGCGTCTCCTTCACCCCGTACTCGAGGTATTTCGCGCGGATCTTCTCCAGCAGCAGCGCGACGTTCGCGGCGAGGCACTCCTCGCCGGCGCGCGCCTGGAAGTCGATCTCGCCGCAGCTCGCGTAATGGGGGGCGAGCAGCCACGGGTCGATATCGAGCAGCTGCGCGAACTGCGCCGCGACTTCGTCGTAGGCGGCGAAGTGCTGCGACTTGCGGCGCACCGCCCAGCCGGCGTGCAGCGGCGGCAGCAGCACCTGGTCCTGCAGGCCGGCCAGCGCCGCGGGGATGCCCGAGGAAAGGTCATTGTTGACCAGGATTGCGCACGGATCGAAGCCTTCGAGTCCGAGCCGACCGCCGGCGCTGCCGTTGACCCTCTTGAGCGGCTCGACCAGCAGCTTCCTGCCGGTCGCGGTCTCGAGCTCGGTCGGGACCGCGATCTCGGGGTTGAGGCTGCCGAGGCGAACCTCGAGCCCGGTCTGGCGCAGGATCTCCGTCAGAGTGGCGACGTTCTCCAGGTACCAGCGGTTGCGCGTGTGGTTCTCGGGCACCAGCAGCAGGTTCTTGGCGTCGGGGCAGATCCTCTCGATCGCCGCGGTCGCGGCCTGCACCGCGAGCGGGATGAACGCGGGGGCGAGGTTGTTGAAGCCGCCGGGGAAAAGATTGGTATCGACGGGCGCGAGCTTGAAGCCGGAGTTGCGCAGGTCAACCGAGCCGTAGAACGGCGGCTGGTGCATCTGCCAGCGCAAGCGGAACCAGCGCTCGATCGTGGTGCGCGCCTCGAGCACCCGCCGCTCCAGCTCGAGCAGCGGTCCGTTCAGCGCGGTGGTGAGGTGCGGGACCAAGGTGGAGTGCGGCGCCGCAAGCGCCGGCAGGCCTTACTTTTTCTTTGCCGCAGGCTTGGGCGCCGGTTCCTTCAGGCTGCCGCCGGACTGGTTGGCCATGAAGACGATCGCGCGCGCGAGCTCGGCCTGCGCCTCGGGCGTGTTCTCGAGCCCGCCGCGCGGCGGCATCGCTTTCTGCCCCTTGGTCGCGTTCGCGGAAAGGCGCTCCAGGCCGCCCTTGAGCAGCGGCGCCCAGGCCGCCTTGTCGCCGATCTTGGGCGCGCCCGCGGCGCCGGTCTGGTGGCAGGCGCCGCACACCGCCTTGACGACCTCCTCGCCGCTGCGCGCGGCGGCCGCAGCGCCGCCGGGCTCGCCGAACTCGACCTTGCCGACCGGCTGGATGCGCTCGGCGACCGCATCCGGGCTCATCGCCGCCGCATCGACGCGCGGGCGGTTCACGACCAGCTGCACCAGCATCACGATGCCGATGATCGGCACCACGAATGCGAGCAGCACCACCGTGATCAGCTGCTTCGGCGTCTTGATGAAGGAGGAATGCGAAGCTTGCTCGCTCATGCGGGCGTCCCGGACAGGCGCTGGGTTAAAATACTGATTCTAGCGCGAAAGTCGTAGCTGGAGCGCGGCGCCCGTAGCTCAGCGGATCAGAGTATTGGCCTCCGAAGCCAAGGGTCGTGGGTTCGAATCCCGCCGGGCGCGCCACCTTGCGCCGAGTTCCGCCGCCGCTTGATCCACATCAAGTGGATGCTCTGAATTTCCGTCAGCATCTCGCGAGTCATTCCACTTGAAGGGAAGGAAGGCGATATGCGTGCGCAATCTCTGGTTCTCTGCTGCGGAATTCTAGCCGCGGGCCCCGCTGCGGCGGCGGACCCGGCGAAAATCGACTGGGGCAAGATCAAGCCGACCAGCCTAACCCTGTTCTATCCTGGCCAGTCGTCCTATGAATGGCTGCGCAGCGCCGAGCACCCGGGCGCGCAAGTGGTCGCCGGCGACGGCGCCTGCCTGACCTGCCACAAGGGCTCCGAGAAAAAGCTCGGCGCGAAGCTGGTCAAGCCGAACAAGCTCGAGCCGATGCCGGTCAAGGGCAAGGACGGCAGCAAGGAGCTGAAGGTCCAGGTCGCGTACGACGACAAGAACTCGTATTGGCGCTTCCAGTGGAAGACCAACGCCAGGCAGCCGGGCATCGAGTATCCGTACTACCGCTTCGACGGCAAGGAATGGAAGGTCTACGGCGAGCCCAGGCTCAACAAGTCCGTGCAGGAGGGCAAGCAGGCCGCCATCTACGAGGACCGGCTCACGCTCATGATCGACGACGGCAAGGTGCCGGGCTTCGCGGCCCAGGGCTGCTGGCTCACCTGCCACACCGGCGAGCGCGACATGCCGGGCGTCGCCTCCAAGGACGAGGCGCAGAAGGCGCTGAAGAAGAACGACGTGCGCAAATACCTGCCGGCCAGCCGCAGCAACCCGTCCGACTGGTCGACGGTCAAGTCGACAGACGAGCTTGCCAAGATCAAGGCCGAAGGCGGCTTCGTCGACCTCGTGCAGTGGCGCGCGCACCGCTCGAACCCGATGGGCGGCGCCGATGACGGCTACGTGCTCGAGTACCGCAGCTTCGACAAGGGCAAGAACCACTTCGCCTCGAACATGGACAACGAGAAGAAGGTGCCGAAGTTCATGTACGACGCCAAGAAGTTCAAGGCCAAAGCGACCACCGCCAAGGACGTGCGCAAGCGCGATCCGTTCCTGATCAAGGGCGTCAACGCGGTTGCGTTCGATCCGCAGGCCGGCTGGAAAGAAGGCGACATGGTGCCGCGCTACTTCCTGCAGCCCGCCGAGGACTCGGCCGCCGACAACGCGGGCAAGGGTACCTGGAAGAACGGCGTGTGGACCGTTGTGATCACCCGCCCGCTCGGCCTCGCCAATCCCGACGACAAGGCGCTCAAGGAAGGCGGCGTCTACAGCGTCGGCTTCGGGGTGCACGACGACAACATCACCACGCGCGGCCACCACGTGGCGTTCCCGGTCACGGTCGGCTTCGGCGCCAAGGCCGACATCCAGGCGGTGAAGCTGCCGTAAGCGCAGAAAAAGAAAAGGGCCGCCCGAGGGCGGCCCTTTTCTTTTGCGGCCGCTGCTACTTGAACGCGGCCTTGAAGAACTTCGCCGCCTCGGCTTTCGCCTTCTTGTCCACTTCCGCGTTGTAGGCGAGCGGCAGCTTGAACTGCTTGCCCTTCTCGGTCGCCTCGGGATTGGTGAAGGCGTGCACCGCGCCCGGGTAGTTGATGAACCGGTAGTTCGCCTTGGCCGCCTGCATGTCTTTCTTGAGGGCATCGATCTGCTCGGGCTTGACGAACGGATCGTCGGCGCCGTTGAGCACCAGCACCTTCGCCTTCACGGCGGTCGGGGCCGGCGTGTTCATGGACAGGCTCGCGTGAAAGGCCACCACGCCCTTCAGATCCGCGCCGGCGCGCGCCATGTTGAGCACGACCGAGCCGCCCATGCAGTAGCCCGAGGCGCCGATCTTCTTCGCGTTCACCGTGGCGTGTTTGGCAAGCTGCTCGCGCGCCGCGTTGAAGCGCGACTGCATGCCCGCCGCGTCGCCCATCAGCGCCTTCATCAGGCCGCCCGCATCCTTGGGGTGGTCGGCGGTCTTCGCCTCGCCGTACATGTCCGCAACGAACGCGGTGTAGCCCTGCGCGGCGAACTTGCGCGCCTCCTCGCGGGTGTGCTTGGTGATGCCCCACCACTCGTGCACCACGACGATGCCCGGGCGCTTGCCCTTCTTCGCGTCGTCGTAGACGATGAAGCCCTTCAGCACCGTGTCGCCGTCCTTGTAGGTCACGGCCTCCTCCTGGATCGCGGCCTGGGCCTGGGTGGTCAGGCAAAGCGCGACGAGCGCGCCGGTGAGCAGCTTGCGCATCGGTGTAATCCTCCTCGGGACTGGTTGGGGTAGCTAGAATACATCTCCCGCAACCCGTATATTCCAGCTTGCGACGCAGCATGGAAGCAAAACCCGTCAGCCGGTTCCCGGTGCCGCGCCTCGAGGATCTGCCCGAGGACATCCGCTCGCGTATCGTCGCGGTGCAGGACAAGGCCGGCTTCGTTCCGAACGTGTTCCTCGCGCTCGCCTACCGCCCGGCGGAATGGCGCGCCTTCGTCGCCTATCACGACGCGCTGATGGAGAAGGAGGGCGGCCTCACCAGGGCCGAGCGCGAGATGATCGTGGTGGCGACCTCGGGGGCGAATGACTGCCAGTACTGCGTGGTCGCGCACGGCGCGATCCTGCGCATCCGCGCGAAGGACCCGCGCATCGCCGACCAGGTGGCGGTCAACTACCGCAAGGCCGACATCGCCCCGCGCCAGCGCGCCATGCTCGACTACGCGATGAAGGTGGCGCTCGATGCCGCGCGCGTAGAGGAAGCGGATTTCGCGGCGCTGCGCGCGCAGGGCTTTTCGCAGGACGACATCTGGGACATCGGCGCGATCGCCGCGTTCTTCGCCATGTCCAACCGCCTTGCCAACGTGACGAGCATGCGGCCGAACGACGAGTTCTACCTGATGGGGCGCCTGCCTAAAAAGTAGGTCTCCGCTTCCAGACCTGCGTCGCCTGCTCGAAGGCGTGCGCGAGCTGCAGCACGCCGAAATCGTCGCCGTAGCGCCCTACGATCTGGATGCCGACGGGAAGGCCGTCCTCGGTGAAGCCCGCCGGCACCGAGATGGCGGGGTGGCTGGTCATGGTGATCCAGTAGCAGCTCTTCATCCAGTCGAGGTAGTTGCCCATCTTGACTCCCGCGATCTCGGGCGGGTACTCCTGCTCGACGGGGAAGGGCGGCACCTGGTTCGCCGGCAGCAGCAGGTAGTCGTAGGTTTCCAGGAAGGCGCGCATCGCCTGGAACACCTGCGAGCGCAGCAGCATGGCGCGCGCGATGCGCGGCGCATCGAGCTTGAGGCCCTCCTCGATGTTCCAGATGATGCTCGGCTTGATGCGGCGCCGCTCGGTCTTCAGCAGCTCGCCGAACTTCTGCACGAAGCCGAGCGCGCGCAGCACATGGAACGCCTCGTCGGCGGCCGAGAGCTCGGGCCCGGCGTCCTCGACGACGCAGCCGAGGTCGGCGAACACCTGCTTGCGCGCCTCGAGCACGCGCGTCACGCGCGCATCGACCGGCAGCCCGCCGAGATCGCGGCTCCAGGCGACGCGCACTTTCGTGAACTTCCTTGCCAGGGGCTTGCGCAACACGCTGCCCGGCTCGGGGAGCGAGATCGGCACGCGCGCATCCGGGCCCGCCATGGCGGAGAGCAGGAACGCAGCGTCCTCGACCGTGCGCGCGATCGGCCCCAGCACCGCGAGGGAGGCCCAGGCGTCCTCGGCGGGCCAGGAAGGCACCCGCCCCGGCGTGGGGCGAAAGCCGACCACGTTGCAGAAATTGCCGGGATTCCTGAGCGAGGCGCCGAGGTCGGCGCCGTCGGCGAACGGCAGCATGCCGCAGGCGACCGCAGCCGCGGCGCCGCCGGAGGAGCCGCCGCAGGTCTTGCCGAGGTCGTAGGGGTTGCGCGTGGCGCCGAACACCTCGTTGAAGGTCTGGCTGCCGGCGGCGAATTCCGGCGTGTTGGTCTTGCCGAGCGTGATGGCGCCGGCCGCCGTGAGGCGCTCGACGATCAGGTGATCCTCGGAGGGCACGTGCTCGGCGTAGATCGGCGAGCCGAAAGTGGTGCGGACGCCCCTGGTCGGCACCGTGTCCTTGTAGGCGATCGGCAGGCCGGCGAGAAGAGGTTTTGCCTTGGAGCGATCCATGGCCTTCGCTTTTTTCAAGGCTTCTTCGGGCAAAAACGTGACGATCGCGTTCACTTCCGGGTTGACGCGCTCGATCTGCGCGATGTAGGCGCGCATCACCTCGGTCGCGGAGACCTTGCGGGTGCGGATCAGCTGCGCGAGCTTGCGCGGCGCGCCATAGCAGAGCTCGTTCATGGTCACATCAGCACGATGTCGAATTGTTCCTGGGTATACCCTGTTTCCACCTGCAGCGAAACCGGCTTGCCGATGAAATCCGAGAGCATCGCCAGCGCGCCCGATTCCTCTTCCAGGAACAGGTCGCACACCGGTTGCGAGGCGAGCACGCGGAACTCCTTGGCCGGGAAGGCGCGCGCCTCGCGCACGATCTCGCGCAGGATCTCGTAGCACACGGTGCGCGCGGCCTTGACCTGGCCGCGCCCGGCGCAGGTCGGGCACGGCTCGCACAGCACGTGCGCGAGCGACTCGCGCGTGCGCTTGCGCGTCATCTCGACCAGCCCCAGCGCGGTGAAGCCGTTCACGCTCATGCGCGTGCGGTCGCGCGCGAGCGCGCGCCGGAACTCCTCGAGCACCGCGGCGCGACGCTCGTCGGAATCCATGTCGATGAAATCGATCACCACGATGCCGCCCAGGTTGCGCAGCCGCAGCTGGCGCGCGATCGCCTGCGCCGCCTCGAGGTTGGTCTTGAACACCGTGTCGTCGAAGTTGCGCTGCCCGACGAAGCCGCCGGTGTTGACGTCGATCGTGGTCATGGCTTCGGTCTGGTCGATCACCAGGGTGCCGCCGGACTTGAGGTCGACGCGGCGCGCCAGCGCCTTCTCGATCTCCTGCTCGACGTTGTAGAGCTCGAACAGCGGGCGCTCGCCGGTGTAGTGCTCGATGCGGCCGCGCAGGCGCGGCATGTAGGCCTCGGCGAAGGCGGCCAGCTTCTGGTAGTTCTCGCGCGAGTCCACGCGCACGGCCGTGGTGTCCTCGGAGACCATGTCGCGCAGCACGCGCTGCGCGAGCGACAGGTCCTGGTAGACGATCTTCGGCGGCTGCGCGCCGAGGGCGCGCGCCTGCAGGTCGCCCCAGAGCATGCGCAGGTACTCGATGTCGGCGCGCAGGTCCTCCTCGGTCGCGCCCTCGGCGAGCGTGCGCAGGATGAAGCCGCCCTTCTCGTCGGCCGGCACCAGCTCCTTCAGCTTCTCGCGCAGCGCCGCGCGCCCGGCCTCGTCCTCGATCCTCTGCGAGATGCCGATGTGCGGGTCGTTGGGCAGGTAGACGAGGAGGCGGCCGGCGACCGAAAGCTGCGTGGTGAGGCGCGCGCCCTTGGTGCCGATCGGGTCCTTCAGCACCTGCACCAGCAGCGGCTCGCCCTCGGCCAGGATCTTCTCGATCGGCCTGCCGGCCTCGCCGTTGGCCTTGCGGTTGTCGCGGATGTCGCCGACGTGCAGAAACGCTGCACGCTCCAGGCCCACTTCGACGAAAGCCGACTGCATGCCCGGGAGCACCCGCGCGACGCGCCCCATGTAGATGTTGCCGACCAGGCCGCGGCTCGCCGCGCGCTCGACCACCAGCTCCTGCACCTGGCCGGCCGAGAGCACCGCGACGCGCGTCTCCTGCGGCGTGACGTTAACGAGGATTTCTTCGCTCACGCTCCGCCCCCATGCGCTCCAGCAGCTGCGCCGTCTCGTACAGCGGCAGCCCCATGACGCCCGAGAAGCTGCCGCGCAGCTCGCGCACGAACTGCGCCGCGCGCCCCTGGATCGCGTAGCCGCCCGCCTTGTCGTCGCATTCCCCGGTGGCGACGTAGCGCCTGATCTCCTCCGCGCTGAGCGGCTTGAAGTCGACCTGCGAAACCGAGACCGCGCATTCCATCTTCGAGTCGTGCGTGAGCGCGACCGCGCTCAGCACCTCGTGGCGCCGGCCCGAGAGCGCGG
Organism: Betaproteobacteria bacterium; assembly: GCA_016177575.1. Lineage (GTDB taxonomy): Bacteria > Pseudomonadota > Gammaproteobacteria > Burkholderiales > SG8-39 > RBG-16-66-20. The sequence continues at coordinate 10,159 of JACOVA010000013.1, read as the reverse complement.
CGAGCATCTCTGCGGCCTCGCGCCGGTCGCCGGGCTTGCCGAGCACGCGGCCCTCGAGCGCGACGGTGGTGTCGGCTGCGAGCACCGCGGCGCGCGGCAGGCTGCGCTGCTCGATGCGTTGCCAGCCCGCCTGCGCCTTGGCGCGCGCCAGGCGCTCGACGTAGGCGGCCGGCGTCTCGCCCGAGAGCACGGTTTCGTCCAGCTCGGGGTCGGTGTGCGGCCGGTCGCGGAACAGCAGCAGCTGGAAGCGCACGCCGATCTGCGCCAGCAGCTCGCGCCTTCTCGGGCTGCGCGAAGCGAGATAGATGCTGCGGTCGAGTTGCGCGATCACGGGACCGCGAAGTTTAAAGCTATTCCCTGTGGTAGGGATGCCCCGTCAGCAGCGTCGCGGCGCGATACAACTGCTCGCACAGCATGACTTGCGCGAGCGCGTGCGGCAGCGTGAGCGCCGAGAGCCGCAGCAGCAGCGCAGCCCGCTTTTTTATCGCCGGATCCAGCCCGTCGGGGCCGCCGATGACGAAGGCGGTCGGCTCACGCAGCAGGGCGGCAAATTGCCTCGTGGTCAGATCCTTGCCGCGCTCATCGAGCGCGATCAGCCGGGATTGCCTCGGGATCTGCTGGTCGAATTTCGCGGCCTTGACCTCGACCAGCTGCACTTCGTATCCCTTCGGCATCCTGCGCAGATACCCGTCCCGGGCGCTGCGTGCCCAGCCGGGCAGGCTACTTGCGACGGCGACGACTTGCAGTCTTGCCATGGGCCTTGAGCCTCACTTCCCTGCCGCCCCAGAGCTCTTCCAGGTTGTAGTAGCTGCGCACCGCGGGATGCATCACGTGCACCACGATGTCGCCCAGATCCACCAGCACCCACTCGCCGTTGCGCCGGCCCTCGACGCCGACGACCTTCGCTCCCAGCGCCTTCACCTTCTCCTGCACGCTGGCGGCGAGCGCGTTCACCTGGCGGTTGGAGTCGCCGCTCGCGATCACCACGCGCTCGAAAAACGCGGTCTGCCTGGCGACGTTGTAGACGACGACGTCGCGCCCCTTCACGTCTTCGAGCGCCTCGACCACTGCGCGCTGCTTCCTGCGGATGTCCATCAGCGATACAGGCGATGCGCGCGAATGTAGCCGAGCACCGCGGCAGGAAGCATCGCCGACACGTCCTCGCTGCGCGCGACGCGCGCGCGGATGTCGCTCGCGGAGATCGGCTGCGGCGCGAAAGGAATGGCTTTTGCCGTTGCACTGTCCTTCCACCCCGGTCTCGCGAACACCGCGATTTCGCAGAGCCTTTCGATCTCTGCCCAGCGATGCCAGGTCGCGCGCTTGGCGTACTGGTCCGCTCCCATCAGGAGCACCAGCGGCCTGCCGGGAAAATCCTTCTGCAGGGCGACCAGCGAATCGTAGGTGTAGCCGCTGGCGCCGGGCGCGAGCTCGCGCTCGTCGAGCGCGAAGCGGGCCTCACCCTGGAGGGCGAGCTTCAGCATCGCCAGGCGGTGCGAAGCGGGCGCGACCGGGGCCCCTCGGTAGGGCGGCGCTCCGGTCGGCAGCCACAGGACGCGATCGGCGCGCAGCGCTTCGAGCGCCGCGCGCGCGATCGCCAGGTGGGCGTTGTGGACCGGGTCGAAAGTGCCGCCGAGGATGGCGATCGGCCGCGCCACTACGTGCGCACTTCTCCATGGCCGAAGACGACGAACTTCTGCGTCGTCAAGCCCTCGAGCCCGACCGGCCCGCGCGCGTGCAGCTTGTCGGTCGAGATGCCGATCTCGGCGCCCAGGCCATACTCGTAGCCGTCGGCGAAGCGGGTCGAGGCGTTGACGATCACCGAGCTCGAGTCGACCTCGCGCAGGAAGCGCTCGGCGCGCGCCTTGTCCTCGGTGACGATCGCGTCGGTGTGCTGCGAGCCGTACTTGGCGATGTGCGCGATCGCCTCGTCGAGGCCCTTGACGACCCGGATCGAGACGATCGGCGCCAGCCATTCCGTGTAGTAGTCCCGGTCGGATGCAGGTTTTGCGTCTTTGACGAGTTTGCGCGTGGCTTCGTCTCCGCGCATCTCCACGTTCTTGCTCATGTATATGGAACCAATCAAAGGCAAAACCTTGGCGGCGATGCCCTCGGCGACCAGCAGCGTCTCCATGGTGTTGCAGGTGCCGTAGCGCTGCGTCTTGGCGTTGTCGGCGATGCGCACCGCCATCTCCGGGTCGGCGCGGTCGTCGACGTACAGGTGGCACACGCCGTCCAGGTGCTTGATCATCGGGATGCGCGATTCGCGCGCCAGGCGCTCGATCAGTTCCTTGCCGCCGCGCGGCACGATGATATCGACGTACTCGCGCAGCTTGATCAGCTCAGCCACCGCGGCGCGGTCGGCGGTCGCCACCAGCTGCACCGCCGCGGCGGGCAGGCCGGCGGCCTCGAGGCCGGCGCGCACGCAGGCGGCGATCGCCAGGTTCGAGCGCAGCGCCTCGGAGCCGCCGCGCAGGATGCAGGCATTGCCCGCCTTCAGGCACAGGCCGGCCGCATCCGCGGTGACGTTGGGGCGCGACTCGTAGATGATGCCGATCACGCCGAGCGGCACGCGCATGCGCCCGACCTCGATCCCGGTCGGGCGCCGGGTGAGCCCGCTGATCTGCCCCACCGGATCGGGCAGCGCGGCGATGCTGTCCAGTCCCGCGGCCATCTGCTCCAGCGCCGCCGGCGTGAGCGTGAGGCGGTCGACGAAAGGCGCGTCGCGACCGTCCTTCCTCGCCTGCGCGACATCGGCGCGGTTGGCGCGCAGCAGCTCCTGCGCGCCGGCGCGGACCTGCGCCGCCATCGCCGCCAGCGCCCGGTTCTTGGCTTCGGTCGAGGCGCGCGCGAGCAGCCGCGCGGCCGCGCGCGCGGCGATTCCCATCTCGCGCATTGCGGCGGCGATGCCGCCCTCGCTATCGCGCAGCTGCGCGCCCGGCTTCGATGCCATGCATCAATTCTAACCCCAGCCGCATGAGCTCATCCCACGGCTCGGCGCGCGCTACGCCTTTCGCTGCGCGCTCGATCAGCGCCACGTGCAGCACCGCGGCGCGCAGGCAATCCGCGTTCAGGCGCCGCAGCGCCGTCTCGCAGCGCGGCTGCGCAGTGCGCCAGATGCGGTTCTCGGCAAACAGCCGCTCGAGCGAGCGGCCGCCGTCGAGCTGCCGCCTGATGCGCGCGAGCGCCGCCAGCTCCTCGCCCAGGCGCCAGGCGATGCCGGCGGCGCTCTCGCCCTCGCCGCGCAGGCCCGCGAGCGCGCGCGCATAGTGCGCAAAGTCTCCCGCGTAGAGCGCGCCGGCGAGCGTCTCGAAGTCGTAGCGCGCGACGCTCGAGACCGCCGCCTCCACCTGCCGCGGCTCGAGCTCGCCCTCGGGCGCGAGCAAAGCGAGCTTGAGGAGCTCCTGGTGCGCGGCGAGCAGGTTGCCTTCGACGCGCTCGGCGAGCAGCTCGAGCGTCTCGGCGCTCGCGCGCTGGCGCTGGCGCGCGAGGCGCCGCGCGATCCATTCGGCGAGCCCGGCGCGCGCCACCGGCTGCGCCTCGACGATCACCCCGGCGGCATCGAGGGCCGCGAACCAGGCCGATTTCCACCAGCCGCTGCCCTCGGGCCGCGGCATGGTGATCAGCAGCAGGACCTGGGGATTGGGGTTGGCGCAGTAGCGCTCGAGCGCCTGCGCGCCCGCAGCCGGCAGCCTTGCCGACGCGAGGCGCAATTCGACGATCCTGCGCTCGCCGAACAGCGACTGGCTGACACTGGCGCCCGCGAACGCGCTCCAGTCGAATCCCTTCTCCGCGAACAACACCTCGCGCTCGGTATGCCCGCGCGTGCGCGCCGCGGCGCGCACCGCGTCGGCCGCTTCGAGCGCGAGCAGCGGCTCGTCGCCGTGGATCAGATACACGCCTGCCAGCGATCTGGAGAGATGGGCCTCGAGCTGCTCCGGGCGCAGGCGCACTTACTGCGTGGCCGGCTTCGGACGCCGCGCCGCGGCCAGGCGGCGCATGATCTGCTGCACCATGTCGAACTGCATGTCGCGGAACAACAGCTGCTCCTCGGTCTCCTTCGCCAGCACCTCGGTGTCGTTGAAGGTGACCTCGCGCGTGAGCTGTACCGTGCTCACCGGCACGAACTCGCCACCCTTGCCGTCGTGCACGCGGAAGCCGACGCGGTAGCGCAGCTGGAACTCGCGCACGCGGCCGGTCGCCGCGAGCGAGAGGATGATCTTTTCACGCGCCTCCTCGGTGAACGCGAGCAGCGCCTGCGCCTGTTTCGGATCGTCCACCACCGTGGTGCGCGTGCCGGACTCGATGTTGCGTTTCAGGTCGAGGGCGATGCCGCCGCCGGTCGCCGGCGGCATGTAGAGGGTGTCGAACGGCAGCTCGGCGGTGCCGCGCAGCTGGAAGCCGCAGGCGGCGAGCGCGAGGACGAGAAGAGCGGCAGCGAGGGCGCGCATCAGACGACGATATTGATGAGACGGCCCGGCACGACGATGGTCTTGCGGATCGCCTTGCCCGCAATGTACTTCTTTACCGCCTCGGCCGCCATCGCCTCGGCGGTCTGCTGGTCCGCCGCCCGCGGCACGCGCGCGTTGCCGCGCGTCTTGCCGTTCACCTGCACCACGTAGTCGATTTCGTCCTGCTCGAGCGCCGCCGCATCCGGCTCCGGCCAGCGCGCCGCGAGGATGTCTTGGCCGAACCCGAGCTCGCGCCAGAGGTGGTGGCAGACATGCGGCGTGATCGGCGAGAGCAGCAGCAGCAGGATGCGGAGGCCTTCCTCGGTGACCTTGTTCCTGCCGCCGGCAAACCTTTCCAGGGCGTTAAGGATCTTCATGGCCGCGGAGGCCACCGTGTTGAACTGCAGCCTGCCAAGGTCGTAGTTCGCCTGCTTCAGCACTGAATGGATTTCGAATCGAGTGGCTTTCTGCAGAGATGGGGCCATATCAGGACCGGCCTGATCGAATTTCGAGCAATAACCCCACAATCTCTTCAGGAAACGAAACGAGCCCTCGACCCCTTCGTCGGACCATTCCAGCGTGCTGGTCGGCGGCGAGGCGAAGATGATGAAGAAACGCGCGGTGTCGGCGCCGTACTGGTCGATCAGCTCCTGTGGATCGACCCCGTTGTTCTTCGACTTCGACATCGTGCCAACGCCGTCGTAGATCACGGGCAGGCCGTCGGCGGAACGCTTGGCGGAAACGATCTTTCCTTTGGCATCTCTTTCCACCGAGACTTCCGACGGGTGGACCCACTCGCGTCTGCCGGCGGCGTCGGCGTAGTAGGACTCGGCGAGCACCATGCCCTGGGTGAGCAGGTTGGTGAAGGGCTCGCGCATCTGCTTCGGCATCAGGCCTTCGTCGCCCATCGCGCGCTGGAAGAACCTCGAGTACAGCAGGTGCAGGATGGCGTGCTCGATGCCGCCGATGTACTGGTCGACCGGCATCCAGTACGCGGCGCGCTCGTCCACCATCGCGCCTGCCTGATCGGGGCAGGCAAAGCGCGCGAAGTACCAGGACGAATCGACGAACGTGTCCATGGTGTCGGTCTCGCGCTTCGCCGGCTTGCCGCAGGCGGGGCAGGTCGTCTCGTAGAACGCCGGCATTTTCGCGAGCGGGTTGCCGGTGCCGTCGGGCACCAGGTGCTCGGGCAGCACCACCGGCAGATCCTGGTCCGCAACCGGCACGTCGCCGCAGGCCGGGCAATGCACGATCGGGATCGGGCAGCCCCAGTAGCGCTGACGTGAAATGCCCCAGTCGCGCAGCCGCCACTGCACCTGCTTTTCGCCGAGGCCCTTCGCCTTCAGGTCGGCGGCGATCGCATCGACCGACTGCTGGAAGTCCAGGCCATCGTACTTCCCGGAATTGATGCAGCGGCCGTGCTCGGCGTACCAGTCGCTCCATTGCCGGTCGTCGAAGCGCTGCCCGCCGACATCGATCACCTGCGGGATCGGCAGGCCGTACTGCAACGCGAAGGCGAAGTCGCGCTCGTCGTGCGCGGGCACGCCCATGACCGCGCCCTCGCCGTAGGCCATGAGCACGTAGTTGCCGACCCAGACCGGAATCCGCTCGCCCGTCACGGGATGCGAGACGGAAAGGCCGGTCGGCATGCCCTTCTTCTCGATCTGCGCGAGCTCCGCCTCGATCACCGTGCCGCGCTTGCACTCCTCCACGAACGCCCTGAGCTTGGAATCGTTGCGCGCGGCGAACTCGGCGATGGGGTGCTCGGCCGCCACGGCCATGAAAGTGGTGCCCAGCAGGGTGTCGGTCCGGGTCGTGAACACCCACAGGATCTCTTTCTTGTTGTTCAGGTGATACTCGAAACCGATTCGTACGCCTTCCGAACGGCCGATCCAGTTCTTCTGCATGAGCTTCACCTGCTCGGGCCAGCCCTCCAGGTCCTCGAGCGCGCCGAGCAGCTCCTCGGCGTAGGCGGTGATGCGGAAGAAGTACATCGGGATCTCGCGCTTCTCGACCGGCGCGCCGGTGCGCCAGCCGCGGCCGTCGATCACCTGCTCGTTGGCGAGCACGGTCTGGTCGACCGGATCCCAGTTGACCACGCCGGTCTTCTTGTAGGCGAGCCCCTTCCTGAACAGGCGCGTGAACAGCCACTGGTTCCACCTGTAGTAGGCCGGATCGCAGGTGGCGAGCTCGCGCTCCCAGTCGAGCGCGAAGCCGAGGCTCTGCAGCTGCGCCTTCATGGCGGCGATATTGCTGTAGGTCCATTGCGCCGGCGGTACCTTGTTCGCCATCGCCGCGTTCTCGGCCGGCAGGCCGAACGCGTCCCAGCCCATCGGCTGCAGCACGTTCATGCCGCGCATGCGGTGGTAGCGCGTCAGCACGTCGCCGATGGTGTAGTTCCTGACGTGCCCCATGTGGAGCTTCCCCGAGGGATACGGGAACATCGACAGGCAGTAGAATTTCGGCTTTGCCGGGTCCTCGCTGACGTGGAATGAGGCCGCGCGCTGCCAGTGCGCCTGGGCGTCGCGCTCGATGCTGTGCGGGTCGTAGCGGTCCTGCATGGAAGCGGCGGATTATAAAGGCCAATGCTGCCAAGGGAGGGTCGCATGCTCAAACGAATCCTGCTTTTGCCTGCGCTCGTGCTCGCAGTCGCGACCGCACAGGCGCAGACCTGGCCGCAGAAGCCGGTGCGGATGGTGGTCGCCTTCCCGCCCGGGGGCTCGACCGACATCGCCGTGCGGGTGCTCGCGGAGCGCATTGCGCCGGCGCTCGGCCAGAACGTGGTGGTCGAGAATCGCACCGGCGCGAGCGGCAACGTTGCCGCGGAGTACGTCGTGAGGCAGCCTGCCGACGGCCACCTGGTGCTCGCCACGGCCGACGCGCTTGCCTCGACGCCGCACCTGTACAAGCTCGCCTTCGAGCCGGCGAAGGATTTCGTGCCGGTGGTGCAGCTCACGCGTCAGCCCGTGGTGCTCGCCGCGCATCCTTCACTCGGCGTGAGCTCGGTCGCCGAGCTGATCTCGCTTGCAAAATCGAAGCCCGGCCTCGCCTACGCCACCTCAGGCGCGGGTTCGCTCCAGCATATCGCCGGCGAATGGTTCGCGAAGCTCGCGGGCGTCAGCCTGACGCACGTGCCCTACAAGGGCGGCGGGCAGGCGGTGACCGATCTGGTTGGCGGGCAGGTGCCGCTCGGCTCGCTCGGCAACACGCCGCTGCTGCCGCACTATCGCGCCGGCAAGCTCAAGATCCTCGCGCAGACCACGCGCGCACGTTCCGCCTCGCTGCCGAATGTTCCGACCTACGAGGAAGCCGGCCAGAAGGGCCTCGTGCTCGAGCAGTGGCTGGGGCTGTTCGTCATCGCCGGTTCGCCGCCCGAGGCGGTCGCGCGCCTCAACGCCGAAATCGGCAGGGCGCTCGGTGAAGCGGCGGTGCGCGAGCGCTTCGCGCAGTATGGGCTGGAGCCGGTGGGCGGCACCCCGGAGCAGTTCGCCCGCGTCTATCGCGCCGACTACGCCATGTACGCCCGGCTGATCAAGGACCTGAATATCCGCCTCAATTGAGCCTGCGGGCGCGTGAGATAATGCGCGCGCTTTGTCGCTTCACCTAGAACACCTCAACCCCGAGCAGCTCGCCGCGGTCACCCTGCCCGACGGGCACGCGCTGGTGCTCGCCGGCGCGGGCAGCGGCAAGACGCGGGTGCTCACCACGCGCATCGCCTGGCTGATCAAGTCCGAGCGTGTCACTCCGGGCGGCGTGCTCGCGGTGACCTTCACCAACAAGGCGGCGCGCGAGATGGTGACGCGCCTGGCGGCGATGCTGCCGGTGAGCCCGCGCGGCCTGTGGATCGGGACCTTTCACGGCCTCTCCAACCGGCTGCTGCGCGCGCATCACCGGGAAGCCGGGCTGCCGCGCGAATTCCAGATCCTCGACACGCAGGACCAGCTCTCGGCGGTGAAGCGGCTGTGCCGGGCGCTCAACGTGGACGAAGACCGGCTGCCGCCGCGCGAGCTGCAGTACTTCATCAGCGCGCGCAAGGAGGAAGGGCTGCGCGCGGGCGAGGTGCCGGTCGACAGCGATGCTGCGCGCCGCCAGGTCGAGCTCTACGCCGCCTACGACGAGCAGTGCCGGCGCGAAGGCGTGGTCGACTTCGCCGAGCTGCTCCTGAGCAGCTTCGAGCTGCTGAGCCGCAATCAGATGCTGCGCGAGCATTACCAGGCGCGCTTCCGGCATATCCTGGTGGACGAGTTCCAGGACACCAACCGCCTGCAATACCGCTGGCTGAAGCTGTTCGCCGCGCCTGCGGCGAGCCTGTTCGCGGTCGGCGACGACGACCAGTCGATCTACGGCTTCCGCGGCGCGCACGTCGGCAACCTGGCCGAGTTCGAGAGCGAGTACTCGCGCGGCAAGGTGATCCGCCTCGAGCAGAACTACCGCTCGCAGGGCAACATTCTCGACGCCGCCAACGCGCTCATCGCCAACAACCGCAAGCGCCTGGGCAAGTACCTGTGGACCGCCGCCGGCCAGGGCGACCGGCTGCGCGTATTCGAGGGCGGCAGCGACGCCGAGGAGGCGCGCTTCGTCGCCGATGAGACGGGTTCGCTCAAGCGCGACGGCACACGGCTCTCCGCCATCGCGGTGCTGTACCGATCCAACGCGCAGTCGCGCGTGCTCGAGCACGCGCTCTTCGGCGCCGGCATCCCGTACCGCGTCTACGGGGGTTTGCGCTTCTTCGAGCGCGCCGAAGTCAAGCATGCGCTCGCCTACCTGCGCTTGGTCGCCGCGCCCGCGGACGACAACGCCTTCCTGCGCGTCGCCAATTTCCCGCCGCGCGGCATCGGCGCGCGCACGCTCGAGCAGCTGCAGGAGGCCGCGCAGCGCGACGGGGTTTCGCTTTTCGATGCTTTGGGTTCCGCCTCGAAAGGTTCACAGTTCAGGAAACTCATAGAGGAACTTCGAGCCGAAACCCGGGAGTTGTCCTTGCCCGAAACCGTCGAGCACGTGCTGCAGCGCAGCGAGCTGCTCGAGCATTACAAGCGCGAGCGCGAGGGCGCCGAGCGGCTCGAGAACCTGGGCGAGCTGGTGAACGCGGCGGCCGCCTTCACCGAGGAGGAAAGGGCGGTCGAGTCGGGCGAGGAAATCTCGCCGCTCACCGCCTTCCTCGCCCACGCCGCGCTCGAAGCGGGCGAGCACCAGGCGGCCGAAGGCCAGGAGGCGCTGCAGCTCATGACCGTGCACTCGGCCAAGGGCCTGGAATTCGATTGCGTGTTCATCTCCGGCCTGGAGGAAGGCCTCTTTCCCCACGAGCAGAGCCTGCTCGAGCGCGACGGCCTGGAAGAGGAGCGGCGGCTTGCCTACGTCGCGCTCACGCGCGCGCGCCAGCGCCTGTATCTCACTTTCGCGCAGACGCGCATGCTGCACGGCCAGACGCGCTACAGCCTGCCGTCGCGCTTCCTGGAGGAGATTCCCGAGGGCCTGAAGAAATGGCTCACGCCCAGGTTCGCGAAAAAGGATTTTTCCTGGTCGGTACCGGCGAGAAAGGAAAAGCTGTTCCAGAGCAGAAGCAGGGAAGGCTCCGGCTTCCGCATCGGCCAGAACGTCACCCATCCGAAATTCGGCGCCGGCGTGATCGTCGACGCCGAGGGCGATGGCATGGAAGCGCGCGTGCAGGTGAATTTCGGCCGCCAGGGCGTGAAATGGCTCGCCGTCGCGGT
>JACOVA010000050.1 GCA_016177575.1 Betaproteobacteria bacterium | reverse complement strand
GCGTCGTGAGGGTCGTCAACGCCATGATTTCGGCGGACAAGGCCAACATTCCCTTGCCCTTCAAGCGCGCCGCGGCCATCGATCTGGCCGGACGCAATGTGCTGGAGGCGGTGCAGATGTCGGTCCTCCCCAAGGTGATCCAGACGCCGAAAATTGCGGCCGTCGCCAAGGACGGCATCCAGCTCATCGCCGTTTGCCGCGTGACGGTGCGAACCAACATCGACCGCCTGGTGGGCGGTGCCGGCGAGGAGACGATCATCGCGCGCGTCGGCGAAGGGATGGTGAGCACCATCGGTTCGGCCGCCAGCCACAAGAACGTGCTCGAGAATCCGGACCACATTTCCAAGCACATCCTCTCCAAGGGCCTGGATTCCGGAACCGCCTACGAGATCCTGTCCATCGACATCGCCGACGTGGACGTGGGCGAGAACATCGGCGCCAAGCTCCAGATCGACCAGGCGAACGCCGACAAGCAGATCGCCCAGGCCAAGGCCGAGGAGCGCCGCGCCATGGCCGTCGCCCTCGAGCAGGAGATGCGGGCGCGCGTCGTCGAGGCGGAGGCCGAGGTGCCGCGCGCCATGGCCGAGGCCTTCCGCCAGGGCAACCTCGGCATCATGGACTACTACCGCATGAAGAACGTGCAGGCCGACACCTCGATGCGCGACGCGATCGCCGGCGGCGACGAACCCTCCGCCACGCCGAGAAAGTAGGCGGGGCCGCCGTGAACAGGTTCCCCCCCGATCTGCTGATCTATGTTCTGCTCATCGCCGGCATATTGCTCTTCAACTATCTGGCGCAGCGGGCCGCAAGGTCGAGGCAGACGCAAGCCGCGGGCGGTGAGCCGCCGGCGCAGGATGCGCCTCTCGAGGAGATCTTCAGGCGTGCGCAGCCGCTGCCGGCGGCAGATCCCGTGCCCGCTTCGGCACCCGCGCCGGCCCGTGCGCGCGAAACGCACCGCCTCGCCGACGATGTTCCGCGCCGCCGCTCGGCCGCGCGGGGGCTCCTGAAAGGCCGGCGCGACCTGCAGCGGGCGATCGTCCTCGCGGCGGTATTGGGACCTTGCCGCGCGCTGGAACCGCCCCTCCCTGCGCCGGGCGGCGCAGGCGTCGGAAACGGCGGCCGGGCTCTCAAGTCCGGTTCGCGTTCCTGAGCAGGCGCTTTTCCGTCTCCACGATCGCGAACAGCGCCGCGCCGAACAGCGCGATGCGCCCCCAGGCTTCCGCGTCGAGCGCGGCGGTGCCGAAGAGCCGCTGCATCGGCGGCGCATACGTGAACCCGAGCTGCATCAGCGCGAGCAGCGCGATGGCGAGGAGCGCGGTGCGGTTGCCGAGGAACCCCTCGCGCGTGAGCGCCGTATCGGCGAGGTGGCGGCAATTGAACAGGTACGCGATCTCGCCCATCACCAGCGTGTTGACCGCGATCGTGCGCGCGGCCTCGAGCGGCAGCCCGCGCGCGCTCTCCCAGAGGAACAGGCCGAGCGAGCCGGCGACCATGATCATCGACACCAGCACGATGCGCCACAGGAGGAAGCCGGAGACGAGCGGCTCGCGCGGGTCGCGCGGGGGCCGCCGCATCACTCCGGCCTCCGGCCGCTCGAACGCGAACGCAAGCGACAGCGTCACCGCGGTCACCATGTTGACCCACAGGATCTGCACCGGCGTGATCGGCAGCGCGATGCCGGCGAGGATCGCGATCAGCACGATGCCCGCCTCGCCGCCGTTGGTCGGCAGGATGTAGACGATCGCCTTGCGCAGGTTGTCGTAAACGGTCCGGCCTTCCTCGACCGCCGCGGTGATCGAGGCGAAGTTGTCGTCCGCCAGCACCATCTCGGAGGCCTCCTTCGCCGCCTCGGTGCCCTTGCGGCCCATCGCCACGCCGACATCGGCGCGCTTGAGCGCGGGCGAGTCGTTCACGCCGTCGCCCGTCATCGCGACAATCTCGCCCCCCGCCTGCAGGGCCTTGACCAGCCGCAGCTTGTGCTCGGGGCTCGCGCGCGCAAAGATGTCAGTCTCGCGCGCCGACTTCGCCAGCGCCGCATCGTCCATTTTCTCGAGCTCGATCCCGCTGAGCGCGCCGCCGCGCCCGTCCAGGCCGAGCTGCGCGCCGATCGCGGCAGCCGTCGCCGCGTGGTCGCCCGTGATCATCTTGACGCGGATTCCGGCCGCGCGGCAGCGCTCGATCGAGGCAACCGCTTCCTCGCGCAGCGGGTCTGCGAGACCGAGCAGCGCGAGCAGCGTGAAGCCGCCCTCGACGTCGGAGAAGCGCAGCGTCCGGTGCCGCTCGCTGACGCGGCGCATCGCCACCGCGAGCACGCGCTGTCCGGCGGCAGCGATCCGGTCCATGCGCGCGTGCCAGCGGCCGCGATCGAGCGGCCGGTCCTCGCCGGAGGCGCGCTCCGCGGCGCACATCTCGAGCACGCGCTCGGGCGCGCCCTTGACGAAGATGAAGCCGTGGCCGGCGTGGTCGTGGTGCAGCGTCGCCATGAAGCGGTGCTCGGACTCGAACGGGATCACGTCGGTGCGCGGCAGCGCCTCGGCTTCGAAGGCGAGATCGAGCCCGGCCTTCATCGCGAGCGCGACCAACGCCCCCTCGGTCGGGTCGCCCTCGAGCGTCCATTCGCCGTCGTTCTCGCGCAGCGCCGCGTCGTTGCACAGCAGCGCCGCGCGTCCGACCTCGAGCAGCTCGGGATGCTCGTCGAGCGGGGCGTCCCGGTCCTCGAGCAGGAAGCCGCCCTGCGGCGCGTAGCCGGCGCCGCCGACCCCGAAATCCCGTTCGGCGGTCGCGACGCGCTGCACGGTCATCTCGTTGCGGGTGAGCGTTCCGGTCTTGTCGGTGCAGATCACCGTGACCGAGCCGAGCGTCTCCACCGCCGGCAGGCGCCGGATGATCGCGTTGCGCCCGGCCATGCGCTGCACGCCGATCGCGAGCGTGATGGTCATGATGGCGGGCAGGCCCTCGGGAATCGCCGCCACCGCGAGGCCGACCGCAGCGAGAAACATGTCCGCGATCGAGTAGCTGCGCACCGCGACGCCGAAGACAAACGCGAGCCCGGCGAGCGCCAGGATCGCGAATGTGAGCCAGCGCCCGAACAGCGCCATCTGGCGCAGCAGCGGCGTGGACAGCTCCTCGACGCTTTCCAGCAGCGCGCTGATGCGGCCGATCTCGGTGTGCCCGGCAGTGGCGACCACGACGCCGCTCCCCTGGCCGTAGGTGACCAGCGTGCCGGAGAAAGCGAGCGAAAACCGGTCGCCGATCGGGGCATCCGGCGGCACCGCATCCACCGATTTCTCGACCGGTGCCGATTCGCCGGTGAGCGCCGCCTCGTCCACCCGCAGGCTGCGCAGCTCGGTCAGCCGGAGGTCGGCCGGGACCCTGTCGCCGGAGGCGAGCAGCACCATGTCCCCCGGCACGAGATCCTCCGCCGCGATTTCCAGGCGCCTGCCGCCGCGCAGCACGGTCGCGTGCACCGACAGCATGCCGCGGATCGCGTCGAGCGCTTTCTCCGCCTTGCCCTCCTGCACGAAGCCGATCGCGGCGTTGATCAGCACCACGCCGAGGATCACGCCGGTGTCCACCCAGTGCCCGAGCCCGGCGGTGATCGCCGCGGAGCCGAGCAGCACGTAGATCAGCACGTTGTGGAACTGCAGCGCGAAGCGCGCGAGCGCCCCGCGCCGCTCGGGCGGCCGGAGGCGGTTGGGGCCGTGTTGCGCGAGCCGCGCGCGCGCCTCGCCCTCGCTCAGGCCCTTGCGCGAGGTGGCGAAATGCGCGAGCGCCTCGCTCCCCGGCGCTGCATGCCAGGCGATGCCCGCATCGCCGGCGACGGCTTGCGGGCCCGGTGCGGTCGGGGACGTCATCGCCGGCATTCTCGGCGATCGCGAGATCCGGCCGTTGATCCCCGTCAATTCCCGGGCGCCGCAAACTTTCGCCCGCGGCGGCTGTCCGAAGAGTCATTGCATCCG
>JACOVA010000049.1 GCA_016177575.1 Betaproteobacteria bacterium | reverse complement strand
TGCTGCGCTCGCCGCACGCCGACAAGACCTCGCGCGACCAGCTCGAGATCCGCACGCACCTGCGGCTGATGGACATCATCGATCCGACCGACAAGACGGTCGATGCGCTGATGAAGCTCGATCTGCCTGCCGGAGTGGATGTAGAGATCAAGGTGCAGTAGAGGTTTTGAAGGATTTGCCGGCCAATTGAAGTCGGCATCTCAAACGAGGCCAAGAAAATGACGATAGGCTTGGTCGGCCGCAAGGTCGGCATGACGCGCATCTTCACCGACGAGGGCGACGCCCTGCCGGTGACCGTGCTCGACGTCTCGGACAACCGCATCGCGCAGATCAAGTCGCCGGACAAGGACGGCTATGGCGCGATCCAGGTGGCGTTCGGCAAGCGGCGCGCGAGCCGGGTGAGGAAGCCGCTCGCCGGACACCTCGCCAAGGCGGCGGTGGAGGCCGGCCACACGCTGAAGGAATTCCGCGCCAGCGCCGACGAGCTCGGCAGCTTCAAGGTCGGCGGCAGGATCGGCGTCGAGCTGTTCAAGGTCGGGCAGAGGGTGGACGTGCAGGGCACGACGATCGGCAAGGGCTTCGCCGGCGTCATCAAGCGCCACCATTTCTCCTCCAACCGCGAGACCCACGGCAACTCGATCACGACCCGGACACAGGGCTCGACCGGGCAGCGCCAGGACCCGGGCCGGGTGTTTCCCGGCAAGCGCATGTCCGGCCACCTCGGCAACGCGCGCCGCACGGTGCAGAACCTGATCGTGGTGCGCATCGACGCCGAGCGCCAGCTGCTGCTGGTGAGGGGCTCGGTGCCCGGCTTCGCCGGCCGCGATGTCGTGGTGCGGCCCGCGGTAAAGGGCCAGCAGCCGGCGGTACAGCAGCCGGCGGGACAGAAGCCGGCGGCGAAGGCCTGAGCATGGAACTCAAGCTGATCGACGACAAGGGCGCGGCGGGCACGGTGCCGGCCAAGGACGAGATCTTCGGCCGCGACTTCAACGAGGCGCTCATCCACCAGCTGGTGGTCGCCTACGCGGCGAACGCCCGGCTCGGCACGCGTGCGCAGAAGGACCGCGGCGCGGTGCGCCACTCGACCAAGAAGCCGTGGCGCCAGAAAGGCACCGGGCGCGCGCGCGCCGGCATGACCTCCAGCCCGCTGTGGCGCGGCGGCGGCAAGATCTTCCCCAATTCACCCGACGAGAACTTCTCGCACAAGGTCAACCGCAGGATGTACCGCGCCGGGATGGCCTCGATCCTCTCCCAGCTCGCGCGCGAGGACCGCATCCGGGTGGTCGACGAGTTCAGCGTCGAGCAACCCAAGACCAGGCTGCTCGCGAAGAAGGTGAAATCGATGGGCTTCGACGGGGTGCTGGTGATCACCGACGAGGTGGACGCCAATCTCTCGCTCTCGTCGCGCAATCTCGCCAACGTCGAGGTGATCGCGGCGCGGCAGGCCAACCCGGTGGCGCTGGTTCGCTACCCGAACGTGCTGCTGACCAAGCGCGCGGTGGCGAAGCTGGAGGAGATGTTCAAATGACCGCGGCGCGCAAGTACAACGCCGAGCAGCTGATGAACGTGGTGCTCGCGCCGGTGGTGTCGGAAAAGAGCACGCGCGTCGCCGACAAGAACCGCCAGTACGTGTTCCGGGTGGCCGACGGGGCGAGCAAGCCCGAGATCAAGGCCGCGGTCGAGCTGCTGTTCAAGACCAAGGTGGACTCGGTCACGGTGAGCCGCGTCAAGGGTAAGAAAAAACGCTTCGGCCGCAGCATGGGCCGGCGCAACAACTGGAAGAAGGCCTACGTGCGCCTCGCCGCCGGCCAGGAAATCAACTTCGCGGCGACCGAATAGCAAAGGCGAATCGACATGGCGCTGATCAAGGTCAAACCCACCTCGCCGGGCCGGCGCGCCCTGGTGAAAGTCTCGACCCCCGAGCTGCACCGGGGCGAGCCGCACTGGCCGCTCACCGCGCGTCAGAGCAAGACCACCGGCCGCAACAACGCCGGCCGCATCACCATGCGGCACAAGGGCGGCGGCCACAAGCAGCATTACCGCGTCGTCGACTGGACGCGTAACAAAGACGGGATCGCCGCGCGCGTCGAGCGCCTCGACTACGACCCGAATCGCAGCGCGCACCTGGCGCTGCTGCTGTACGCGGACGGCGAGCGGCGCTACATCATCGCGCCGAAGGGGCTGAGCGCCGGGGCGCAGCTGCTGTCGGGGGCAGAGGCGCCGATCAAGTCGGGCAACGCCCTGCCGCTCAGGAACATCCCGGTCGGCACCACCGTGCACTGCGTTGAGATGCTGCCGGGCAAGGGCGCGCAGCTCGCGCGCTCGGCGGGCGCCTCGGCGCAGCTGCTGGCGCGCGAAGGCTCGTACGCGCAGCTGCGGCTGCGCTCGGGGGAGATCCGCAAGGTGCACGTCGACTGCCGCGCCACCATCGGCGAAGTCGGCAACGAGGAGCACAACCTGGAATCGATCGGCAAGGCGGGCCGCAAGCGCTGGCGCGGCGTGCGCCCGACCGTGCGCGGAGTGGCGATGAATCCGATCGACCACCCGCACGGCGGCGGCGAGGGCCGCACGGCGGCGGCGCAGCCTCCGGTTTCGCCCTGGGGCGTGCAGACCAAGGGATTCAAGACCCGGCGCAACAAGCGCACGCAGGCGATGATCGTGCGCGACCGGCGCACGAAATAGGGAAGACCAGGCCATGGCACGCTCAATCAAGAAGGGACCCTTCGTCGACCACCACCTGATGGCCAAGGTCGAGAAGGCGCGCGGCACGAGCGACAAGCGCCCGATCAAGACCTGGTCGCGGCGCTCGACCGTGATGCCCGAGTTCGTCGGGCTGACGCTCGCCGTGCACAACGGCAAGCAGCACATCCCGGTGTATGTCACCGAGAACATGGTCGGGCACAAGCTCGGCGAGTTCGCGCTGACGCGCATCTTCAAGAGCCACTCGGCGGCCGGCAAGCGGGTCGCAGAGGCGGCAATGGCGGCCAAGGCGGCGGAAAAGGGCGGCGCGCCGGGCGCGGCGGCTGCAGCGCCCGCGGCGCCCGCACCCGCTCCGGCCGCGGCGGCGCCGGCCGCGGCGGCGAAGAAATAGGGAGCGCGCGATGGAGACCAGGGCGAGCTTGCGGGGCGCGCGGCTCTCGGCGCAGAAGGGGCGGCTGGTCGCCGACCTGATCCGGGGCAAGAAGGTGGATCAGGCGATCAACATCCTCGCCTTCTCGCCCAAGAAGGGCGCGGGACTGATGCGCAAGCTGCTCGAGTCGGCGATCGCCAACGCCGAGCACAACGATGGCGCGGACATCGACACGCTCAAGGTGAAGCGCGTGCACGTCGAACGCGGCGCGTTTCTGAAGCGTTTCCACGCGCGCGCCAAGGGGCGCGGCACCCGGGTGCAGAAGCACTCGTGCCACATCTACCTCACGGTAGGGGATTGAGGGCAACTCTATGGGACAGAAGATCAACCCGATCGGCTTCAGGCTCGCGGTCAACCGCAACTGGAGCTCCAAGTGGTACGCGAACAACCGCACGTTTGCGCCGATGCTCGCCGAGGACATTAAGGTGCGCTCGTTCCTCAAGCGCAAGCTCGCGCACGCCTCGGTGGGACGGGTGCTGATCGAGCGCCCGGCCAAGGACGCGCGCATCACCATCTTCTCGGCACGCCCCGGCGTGGTGATCGGCAAGAAGGGCGAGGAGATCGAGGCGCTCAAGGCCGAGCTGCGGCGCATCATGGGCGTGCAGCAGGTGCACGTGAACATCGAGGAGATCCGCAAACCTGAAACCGACGCTCAACTTATTGCGGATTCGATCGCGCAGCAGCTCGAGAAGCGGATCATGTTCCGGCGGGCGATGAAGCGCGCCATGCAGAATGCGATGCGGCTGGGCGCGCAGGGCGTGAAGATCATGAGCGCGGGACGCCTGAACGGCCACGAGATCGCGCGCACCGAGTGGTACCGCGAGGGCCGGGTGCCGCTGCACACCCTGCGCGCCGACATCGACTACGGCTTCGGCGAAGCGAAGACGAGCTACGGCGTGATCGGCATCAAGGTCTGGGTGTACAAGGGCGAGGTGATGCCCAAGGGCGAGGCGCAGGCCGCGCTGCCTGCGGCCGCCGCGCCCGCGGTGGTGCAGCCGGAGGCGGCGCCCGCGGAGCCCAAGCGCGCCAAGAAGCCGGCCCCCAGGATCGGGGCGAAGCGCGCGCCGGCCAAGCCCAGGGCCGAGGGTGAAAAGAGGGCAGCCAAGAAAACCGAGGCGGCCCCACCCAAGACGACGATCAAGCGGGCGAGGAAGATCGTGAAGGAAGACTCGGAGAAGAAGGAATAGCGCCATGCTGCAACCCGCACGCACCAAGTACCGCAAGCAGCAGAAGGGGCGCAACAAGGGCATCGCCACGCGCGGCGCCAAGGTGTCCTTCGGCGAGTATGGCCTGAAGGCGATCGGGCGCGGGCGCCTGACCGCGCGCCAGCTCGAGGCCGCGCGGCGCACCTTGTCGCGCCACATCAAGCGCGGCGGCCGGGTCTGGATCCGCGTGTTCCCGGACAAGCCGGTGTCGAGAAAGCCCGCCGAGGTGCGCATGGGCAACGGCAAGGGCAATCCCGAATACTTCGTGTGCGAGATCCAGCCCGGCAAGATCATCTTCGAGATGGACGGGGTCGACGAGGCGCTCGCAAGGGAAGCGTTCGCGCTCGCTGCAGCGAAGCTGCCGTTCAGGACCGCGGCCGTGCACAGGATGCTGGGGTAGCCATGAAGGCAAGCGAGCTGCGCGCCAAGAACGGCGATGAGCTGCAAAAGGAGCTGAACGAGCTGCTGAAGGCGCAGTTCGGATTGCGCATGCAGCATGCGACCCAGCAGCTCTCCAATACCAGCCAGATGAAGAAGGTGCGCCGCGACATCGCGCGCGTGCGCACCGTGCTCAAGGAAAAGGCGGCGAAATGACACAACAGGCAGCTGCAGCGGCTCCGGCCCCGGCTAAGAACCAGCGCACGCTGGTCGGCCGCGTGGTGAGCGACAAGATGCAGAAGACCGTGGTGGTGCGGGTCGAGCGCCGGGTGCGGCACCCGGAGATGGGCAAGACCGTCACGCGCTCGCGCAAGTACCACGCGCACGCCGCGACGGGCGAATACCGGGAAGGCGACGTGGTCGAGATCGCCGAGTGCCGGCCGCTGTCCAAGACCAAGTCCTGGCAGGTGACGAGGCTTGTGGAGAAGTCGAAAGCCGTTTAGAATCCGCGACCTTCGTGCCCCTGCGGGCTCCAAGACTACCTGCATCTTGCAGGCAAGTTGGATGGAGAAAAGACCATGATTCAGATGCAGTCCGTGCTCGATGTCGCCGACAACACCGGCGCGCGCGCCGTCATGTGCATCAAGGTGCTGGGCGGCTCCAAGCGCCGCTACGCCTCGATCGGCGACGTCATCAAGGTGAGCGTGAAGGAAGCGGCGCCGCGCGGCCGGGTGAAGAAGGGCGAGATCTACGACGCGGTCGTGGTGCGCACCGCGAAGGGCGTGCGCCGCGCCGACGGCTCTCTGATCCGCTTCGACAGCAATGCCGCGGTGCTGCTGACCCCCAAGCTCGAGCCGATCGGCACGCGCATCTTCGGCCCGGTGACGAGGGAGCTGCGCACCGAGCGCTTCATGAAGATCGTATCGCTGGCACCCGAGGTGCTCTGATGCAACGCATAAGAAAAGGCGACGAGGTGGTGGTGCTCTCCGGGCGCGACAAGGGCAAGCGCGGCACGGTACTGCGCCGGGTCGACGCCGAACATGTCGTGGTCGAGGGCGTGAACCGGGTGAAGAAGCACCAGCGCCCGAATCCGATGAAGAACGTCACCGGCGGCATCGTCGACAAGGACATGCCGATCCACGTCTCCAACATCGCGCTGTTCAACCCGGCCACCCACAAGGCGGACCGCGTCGGCTTCAAGACCCTGGGCGACGGGCGCAAGGTGCGCGTGTTCAGGTCGAACCGCGAGCAGGTGGACGCGTAAGGAAAGGCCATGGCGAAGGACAAGGACGACAAGCCGCAGCACAAGCCCGATGCGCAGCGCCAGGCGCAGCAGCACAAGCCGGCGCCGAAGAAGGAGGCGCAGGCGAAGAAGGACGCCGCGCCGGCCCCGGCCAGGGAGGCCGGCCCGAGGATCCCGCCGCCGCCGGCGCGCCTCGCGCTTTTCTACCGCGAGCAGGTGGTGCCGGATCTGATGCAGAAATTCGGCTACAAGACCGTGATGCAGGTGCCGCGCATCCGCAAGATCACGCTCAACATGGGCGTGGGCGAGACGGTCAACGACAAGAAGGTGCTCGACCACGCGGTCAACGACATGAGCAAGATTGCCGGGCAGAAGCCGGTGGTGACCAAGTCGCGCCGCTCGATCGCCAATTTCAAGATCCGCGCCAATTTTCCGGTCGGCTGCATGGTGACGCTGCGCGGCGCGCGCATGTACGAATTCCTCGACCGCCTGGTGAATATCGCCATCCCGCGCATCCGGGACTTCAGGGGCGTGTCGAACCGCGCCTTCGACGGCCGCGGCAGCTACAGCCTGGGCGTCAAGGAGCAGATCATCTTTCCGGAGATCGAGTACGACAAGATCGACGCGCTGCGCGGCATGGACATCGCGATCACGACCTCCGCAAGAACCGACGACGAGGCGCGCGCGCTGCTGGCGGCGTTCCGCTTCCCGTTCAAGCAGGAACAGAAGCAGGAACAGAAGCACGAACCGAAAGGCTGACCACATGGCCAAGCTCGCAGTCAAGCTCCGCGAAAAGAAGCGCCGCAACACCGTCGAGAAGTTCAAGGCGAAGCGCGCGGCGCTGCTCGAAGTGATCAACGACGCCAAGGCCGCCGACGAGGAGCGGGACGCGGCGCGCGCCAGGCTGCAGCGCCTGCCGCGCGACGCCTCGCCGACGCGGCTGCGCAACCGCTGCGCGCTCACCGGGCGCCCGCGCGGCGTGTTCCGCAAGTTCGGCCTGGCGCGCAACAAGCTGCGCGAGCTGGCGCTGGGCGGCGAGGTGCCGGGCGTGATCAAGGCGAGCTGGTGAGGAGTCCGCGATGAGCATGACCGATCCTATCTCCGACATGCTGACCCGCATCCGCAATGCCCAGATGGTGGGGCAGGTGGAGGTCGGCATGCCCTGCTCGAAGCTCAAGGTGTCGATCGCCCAGGTGCTGAAAGACGAGGGCTACATCGAGGACTTCGCGGTGCGCGAGAACGGCGCCAAGACGGAGCTGCGCATCGGCCTGCGCTATTACGCGGGCAAGCCGGTGATCGAGCGCCTGGAGCGGGTCTCCAAGCCCGGGCTGCGCGTCTACAAGGGTCGCGATCACCTGCCGAAGGTGATGAACGGCCTCGGCGTCGCGATCGTGTCCACCTCGCAGGGTGTGATGACCGACCGCAAGGCGCGCGCCACCGGCGTCGGCGGCGAAGTGCTCTGCATCGTCGCCTGAGGATCCGGCCGTGTCGCGCATCGCAAAGTTTCCGATTCCGCTGCCCAAGGGCGTCGAAGTGAGCATCACGCCGGCGCAGATCTCGGTCAAGGGGCCGCTCGGCGCGATCGCGCGGCCGATGGACCCGAACGTCGCGATCGAAAAGGACGGCGAGACCCTGAAGTGCAGGCCGCTCGGCAATTCGAGCCATGCCAACGCCATGTCCGGCACCATGCGGGCACTGGTCGCCAACATGGTCGCGGGCGTCACCAAGGGCTTCGAGAGGAAGCTCGCCCTGGTCGGCGTCGGCTACCGCGCGCAGGCGCAGGGCGACAAGCTCAATCTCTCGCTCGGCTTCTCGCATCCGGTGGTGCACTCGATGCCCCAGGGCGTCAAGGTGGCGACCCCGACGCAGACCGAGATCGTGGTGAGCGGCATCGACAAGCAGCTGGTCGGCCGCATCGCGGCCGAGATCCGCGACGTCAAGCCCCCCGAGCCGTACAAGGGCAAGGGCGTGCGCTACGTAGGCGAGCCGATCGTGCTGAAAGAGACCAAGAAGAAGTAGCGGAGCCGAGAACATGTCCGACAAGAATCCGGCGCGCCTGCGCCGCGCCCGCCAGACCCGGCTCAAGATCCGCGAGCTCGGGGCGGTTCGGCTCACGGTGCACCGCACGAACTGCCACATCTACGCCCAGATCACTTCGGCGGGCGGCGACAAGGTGCTTGCCAGCGCTTCGAGCGTGGAGAAGGACCTGCGCGCGACGCTCAAGAACGGCGGCAACCGCAAGGCTGCGCAGGCGGTCGGGCAACGCATCGCCGAAAAGGCCAGGGCGGCAGGCATCGAGGCGGTCGCGTTCGACCGCGCCGGCTACCGCTACCACGGCCGCGTCAAGGCGCTGGCCGAGGCGGCACGAGCCGGAGGGCTCAAGTTTTGACAACCGGCGGGCTCAAATTCTAGGGGACTGGCGATGGCAAAAATGCAGGCCAGAAGGGTGCAGCAGCAGGAAGAGCGCGGCGACGGGCTGCGCGAGAAGATGGTCGCCGTCAACCGCGTCACCAAGGTGGTGAAGGGCGGCCGGGTGCTCGGCTTCGCCGCCCTCACCGTGGTCGGCGACGGCGACGGCGGCATCGGCATGGGCAAGGGCAAGGCGCGCGAGGTCCCGGTCGCGGTGCAAAAAGCGATGGAAGAGGCGCGCCGCCGCATGGTCAAGATCAAGCTCAAGAGCGGCACGCTGCACCACGCGGTCACCGGCCGCCACGGTTCGGCGACGGTTCTCATGCAGCCGGCCTCGGACGGCACCGGGATCATCGCCGGCGGCCCGATGCGCGCGGTGTTCGAGGTGATGGGCGTCACCAACATCCTCGCCAAGTGCTTCGGCTCGACCAACCCCTACAACGTGGTGCGGGCGACGCTCAAGGGCCTGCAGGCGATGAACACGCCGGCCGAGATCGCCGCCAAGCGCGGCAAGAAGCTCGAGGAGATCCTGTCGTGAAGAGAATCAGGGTGCGCCTGGTGAAGAGCACCAACGGCTGCAAGGCCGGCCACCGCGCCACCGTGCTCGGCCTGGGGCTGAAGAAGCTGCATCAGACCGTCGAGCTGGCGGACACGCCCGCGGTGCGCGGCATGATCAGCCGCGTGGCCTACCTGGTCAGGCTGGAGAGCTGAGGCCATGCGGCTCAACGCGTTGAAACCGGCAGCGGGCGCCAAGCACGCGCGCCACAGGGTCGGGCGCGGCGTCGGCTCGGGCTGGGGCAAGACCGCGGGCCTGGGCCACAAGGGCCAGCGCGCGCGCGCCGGCGGCTATCACAAGGTCGGCTTCGAGGGCGGCCAGATGCCGCTGCACCGGCGCCTGCCCAAGCGCGGCTTCGTCTCGCCGACGCGCGATGCGACCGCGGAGGTGCGGCTCTCCGACCTGCAGCGCATGAAGGCGACCGAGATCGATTTCGCCGCCCTCAAGTCCGAGCACGTGGTGCCGCGCGAGGCGCTCATGGCGAAGGTGATCGTGTCGGGCAAGCTCACGCGCAAGCTGGCGCTGAGGGGCGTGAAGGTCAGCAAGGGCGCGCGCGCGGCGATCGGGGCCGCCGGCGGCTCGGTGACCGATCCGGTGGAAAAGAAACCCGGGGAAAACAAAGCAAGAGAAAAGAAATCCGCGGAAACGATGGCCGACAAGGCGAAGGAGTAATCCGGCTTGGCGACCGCACTCCCCGGCGCAGGCAAGAGCGGGCGCTACGGCGACCTGAAGAAACGGCTGCTGTTTCTGCTCGGGGCGCTGTTCGTATTCCGCATCGGCGCGCACATCCCGGTGCCGGGCATCGACCCCAACGTGCTGGCGGAGATGTTCAAGGGGCAGCAGGGCGGGATCCTCGGCATGTTCAACATGTTCTCCGGCGGCGCGCTGTCGCGCTTCACCATCTTCGCCCTCGGCATCATGCCGTACATCTCGGCCTCGATCATCATGCAGCTGATGACCGCGGTCAGCCCGCAGCTCGACCAGCTGCGCAAGGAAGGCGAAACCGGCCGGCGCAAGATCACCCAGTACACGCGCTACGGCACCGTGCTGCTGGCGCTGTTCCAGGCGACCGGCATCTCGTTCTTCCTGCAGGGCCAGCAGGGGCTGGTGCTCAATCCCGGGTTCGTGTTCCAGCTCACCACGGTGACGACGCTGGTGACCGGCACCATGTTCCTGATGTGGCTGGGCGAGCAGATCACCGAGCGCGGCCTGGGCAACGGCATCTCGATCATCATTTTCGCCGGTATCGCCGCCGGCCTGCCGAACGCGATCGCCGGGACGCTCGAGCTGGTGCGCACCGGGGCGATGCACCCGCTCACGGCGCTGCTGATCGCGTTCGCGGTGGTGGCGGTGAGCGCCTTCGTCTGCTTCGTCGAGCGCGGCCAGAGGAAGATCCTGGTCAACTACGCCAAGCGCCAGGTCGGCAACCGCGTCTACGGCGGGCAGAGCTCGCACCTGCCGTTCAAGCTCAACATGTCGGGCGTGATCCCGCCGATCTTCGCCAGCTCGCTGATCCTGTTCCCGGCCACGCTGCTCGGCTGGTTCGGCAGCGCCGAGGGGTTCAACTGGCTGCGCGACCTCTCCGGCACGCTGTCGCCGGGGCAGCCGCTGTACATACTGACCTACGCCGCGCTGATCGTGTTCTTCTGCTTCTTCTACACGGCGCTGCAGTACAACCCGAAGGAAACCGCGGACAACCTGAAGAAATCGGGCGCCTTCGTGCCCGGCATCCGGCCGGGGGAGCAGAGCGCGCGCTATCTGGAGAGGATCCTGACGCGGCTGACGCTCGCCGGCGCGATCTACGTCACGCTGGTGTGCCTGCTGCCCGAGTTCCTGATCCTGCGCTGGAACGTGCCGTTCTATTTCGGCGGCACCTCGCTGCTGATCATCGTCGTAGTGACCATGGACTTCATGGCGCAGGTGCAGGCTTACGTCATGACGCACCAGTACGAGAGCCTGCTGCGCAAGGCGAGCTTCAAGGGCGGCATGCCGGCGAGGTAGCGAACCCAGGGAGACCATGGCCAAGGAAGACGTGATCGAGATGCAGGGCGAGGTGATCGAGAACCTGCCCAATGCCACCTTCAAAGTGAAGCTCGAAAGCGGCCACGTCATCTACGGTTTCATCTCCGGCAAGATGCGCATGAACTACATCCGGATCCTGCCGGGCGACAAGGTGACGGTGCAGCTGACGCCCTACGACCTGAGCAAGGGCCGCATCACGTTCAGGGCGAAGTAGCGCGAACGAGACACGAGGAGAAGGACATGAAGGTGATGGCATCGGTGAAAAAGATCTGCCGCAAGTGCAAGATCGTGCGGCGCAAGCGGGTGGTGCGGGTGATCTGCTCCGATCCGCGCCACAAACAGCGGCAGGGTTGATAAGAGCTTGTTCGCACTGATATAATTTAAGGTTCCCTCGGGACGAAACCATGGCACGGATCGCAGGCATCAACATACCGAACCACCAGCACGCGGGCATCGCGCTGACCGCAATCTACGGCATCGGCCGCTCGCGCGCGCAGGCGATCTGCGTCGCCGCCGGCGTCGAGCCGACGCGCAAGATCAAGGACCTGACCGACGCCGAGATGGAGCGCCTGCGCGAGAACCTCACGCGCGTCAGCGTCGAGGGCGACCTGCGGCGCGAGGTGCAGATGTCGATCAAGCGCCTGATCGACCTCGGCTGCTACCGCGGTCAGCGGCACCGCAAGGGCCTGCCGGTGCGCGGGCAGAGGACGCGCACCAACGCGCGCACCCGCAAGGGCCCGCGCAAGGCGGCGATCAAGATGAACGCCCCGGCCGGCAAGGTCGGGTAGCAAGAACGAGAACCTACGCAAAGACAACTTTCAGGAAAGGGCGCAGACGTACATGGCTAGCAAGAACGCTCCTACGACGCAGCAGCTGCAGCAGACCGCTGCGGCGCGCGCGCGCAAGAAGGTCAAGAAGAACGTCGCCGAGGGCGTCGCCCACGTGCACGCCTCGTTCAACAACACCATCGTCACCATCACCGACCGGCAGGGCAACGCGCTCGCCTGGGCGACCTCGGGCAACGCCGGGTTCAAGGGCTCGCGCAACTCGACGCCGTTCGCGGCGCAGGTCGCCGCCGAGCGCGCCGGGCGCGCGGCGCAGGAGTTCGGCGTCAAGAACATCGAGGTGCGCATCAAGGGCCCCGGGCCCGGTCGCGAGTCGGCGGTGCGCGCGCTCAACGCGATCGGCCTCAAGATCAGCTCGATCGCCGACGTGACGCCGGTCCCGCACAACGGCTGCCGCGCCCCCAAGAGACGCAGAGTCTAGCCGGCGCGTTTGCCGGGACATCAGGAGCAAGAATGGCGAGGAATCTCGACGCGAAATGCAGGCAATGCCGCAGGGAGGGCGAGAAGCTCTTCCTCAAGGGCGAGAAGTGCTTCACCGACAAGTGCGCCATCGAGCGGCGCAGCTACGCGCCCGGGCAGCACGGCCAGAAGAGCGGCGCGCGCCTGTCCGATTACGGCAAGCAGCTGCGCGAGAAGCAGAAGACGCGGCGCATCTACGGCCTGCTCGAGCGCCAGTTCCGCGGTACCTACGCCGAGGCCGCGCGCTCCAAGGGCGTCACCGGCGAGCGGCTGCTGCAGCTGCTCGAGTCGCGCCTCGACAACATCGCTTACCGCATGGGCTTCGGCGTCTCGCGCACCGAGGCGCGGCAGGTGGTGCGCCACAACGGCATCCTGGTCAACGGCAAGCGCGTCAACATTCCGTCCTACCAGGTGCGCCCCGGCGACGTGATCGAAGTCGCCGAAAAGGCGAAATCGCAGCTGCGCATCAAGGCGGCCGCCGAGGCGGCCGAGGGTCGCCACATTCCCGAGTGGCTGGAAGTCGACACGAAGGCGCTGAAGGGCAAGTTCAAGTCGCTGCCCGCGCGCGCCGACATGCCCTCGTCGGTGAACGAGCACCTGATCATCGAACTGTATTCGAAGTAACAGGGTAACTATGCCAATGACCGGATTTCTCAAACCACGCATCGTCGACGTCCAAAGCCTGTCCCCATCGCACGCCAAGGTGACGATGGAGCCCTTCGAGCGCGGCTACGGCCACACGCTGGGCAACGCGCTGCGCCGCGTGCTGCTCTCGTCGATGCCGGGCTACGCGCCGACCGAGGTGCAGATCGCGGGAGTGGTTCACGAGTACTCGACGCTGGACGGGGTGCGCGAGGACGTGGTCGACATCCTGCTCAATCTCAAAGGCGTGGTGTTCCGGCTGCACAACAGGAACGAAGCGATCCTCGCGCTCAAGAAGAAGGGCGAGGGCCCGGTCACGGCGGGCGACATCGAGCCCTCGCACGACGTCGAGGTGGTCAATCCGGGCCACGTCATCGCCAACCTGTCGGCGGGCGGCAAGATCGAGCTGCAGATCAAGGTCGAATCGGGACGCGGCTACGTGCCGGGCAACATGCGCTACCTGCCGGAGGAGACCAAGGGCATCGGCCGCGTCATCCTCGATGCCTCGTTCAGCCCGGTGCGGCGCGTCTCCTATGCGGTCGACTCGGCGCGCGTCGAGCAGCGCACCGACCTCGACAAGCTGATCCTCGACATCGAGACCAACGGCGCGATCGAGCCCGAGGAGGCGGTGCGCTACGCCGCGCGCATCCTCGTCGATCAGCTCTCGGTGTTCGCGCAGCTCGAGGGCACCGCGCTGCCGACCGAGGAGAAGAAGGCGGTCGCGGTGGACCCGATCCTGCTGCGGCCGGTGGACGACCTTGAGCTCACCGTGCGCTCGGCGAATTGCCTCAAGGCCGAGAACATCTACTACATCGGCGACCTGATCCAGAGGAGCGAGAC
>JACOVA010000012.1 GCA_016177575.1 Betaproteobacteria bacterium | reverse complement strand
CGTTGGGGCAGCCCGAGACCTTGAACTTGAACTTGTAGGGCAGCGCCGGACGGTGCATGTCGTCGATGAAGTTGTTGACCAGAGTGCGGTGGATGCGGTGCTCGTTCGTGCACGACTGCTCGCAGCGCGCCGCACCTACGCACGACATCGCGGTGCGCACGCAGGGGCCCGCGCCGCCGAGGTCGAAGCCGTACTCGTTGATCTCGTCGAAGAAATGCTGGGTGTTCTCGGTGCTCGCGCCGATGAACATGATGTTGCCGGTCTGGCCGTGGAAGGCGATCAGCCCCGAGCCCCACTTGCTCCAGGAGTTCGAGAGCTGGCGCAGGAGCCTGGTGGTGTAGTGGTTGCCGGCCGGCGGCTGCACGCGCAGCGTGTGGAACTCCTTGGATTCCGGGAACATGCCGGCGACCTCGGAGAAGCGCGGGATGATGCCGCCGCCGTAGCCGAACACCGACACCGTGCCGCCTTTCCAGTAGCCGAGGCGCGTCTGGTAGGAATGCTCGAGCTGGCCGAGCAGATCGACCATCATGTTGTTCTCGTGCGCCAGGCGCTTCAGCCCGGTGACGAAGCTCGGCCAGGGACCGCTCTCCAGCTGGTCGAGCATGGGCGTCGGATGAAACGGCTTGGTGGACTTCTTTTCCTTCGGCACGTAGGTGCTGTGCCGTTCGGGGTTCTTCGCTGGCGTGCGGGCATCGGACATCGCTTCCTCCAGACGGTATCGCGCCGGTCCAGTGTAATGACGTCCCCTCGCGCGCCGCATGGTCTTTGGGGATAGGCCGTCGGGGTCGTACCCCTCCCTTTGGGGATATACGGCTTGCTGATGACCATAGCGGCAGCAAATGCGGTACGTTGTGTGCCCCTTGAGCGCCGTCCTACAGGACAACATCGAGAACTATCTGCGCTGGCGCGAGCGCAAGCTCGCGCGCTATCCCCGCCGCGTCGAGGATCTGATCGTGGAGGTGCGCGACCCGCGCAGCCTGAGCGAAGCCGAGGCCGGAGAAATCCGGCGCGTGTGCGGCGTGGCGAACATGGCGGTCTATGCCGGCCCGCTCGTCGGCGTGGCCGACAAGGACATCGCGCGCCGCCTCGGCGCGCATCTGGGCCTTGCACGCCTGCACGCCAACCCGCTCGCCGACGAGGATGGGATCAGCTCGCTCGAGGTCTCCCCGGACAAGTCGGCACGCGGCTATATCCCCTACTCGAACCGGCGCCTGCTGTGGCATACGGACGGCTACTACAACGCCCCGGCGCAGCACATTCGCGCATTTATCCTGCACTGCGTCCGGCCCGCCGCCGCGGGCGGGGAGAACCGCCTGCTCGATCACGAGATCGCCTACATCCTGCTGCGCGACGCCGACCCGGAATACGTCGGAGCGCTTTCTGCGCCCGACGCCATGACCATTCCCGCCAACGCCGAGGAAGGCGCCGCGCTGCGCGCCGCGCAAGCCAGTCCAGTGTTCTCGACTGACGGCGGCGCGCTCCACATGCGCTACACCGCGCGCACGCGCAGCATCGAATGGCGGCCGGACGAGGCCACCCGCGCCGCGGTGCAATTTCTCAACCGGGTTCTCGACGCGGGCTCGCCTTACGTGTTCGCGTTCCGGCTGGGCGCCGGCCAGGGCCTGGTCTGCAACAACGTGCTGCACGACCGCAGCGCTTTCAGTGACCCGCCCGCCCCTGCGCCGGGCCGGCTCGTCTACCGCGCCCGATATTGCGATCGCGTCGGAGCGGCATGAAGTACATCCCGCTCTAGTACATCAAGGAAGACCCGGCGGTCGGCAACGCCGACGACAGCTCGGACGCGACTGAATCGACCGGCATGCTGAAACGCCTGGTCGCCGACTTGCGGCGCCAGCTCGAGGAGCTTTCCCCCGGCGCGGAAACGCTGCGCCGTGCCGACCTGCTCCTGCAGCTCGGCCGCGCCCTGGTACGGCTCGAAGAGCGTCCCGAAGCCTGGGCCGCCGCGCGCGCGGCGTTCGACCTTTACCTGGCCGAGCAGGCCTGGGAAGGCGCCGCGCAGGCCTGCGACATTCTTTTCCTCTCCGAGCAGCCGCAGTCGCTTGCCGCGCTCGGCCAGGGCATCTGGCTCGCGGTCACCTATCCGATCGACCCGGAGTTGAGCGTTGCCCTGCTGCAGCGCGTGGTCGAAGAGACGCCGCCCGACGCCGACGGCGCGGCAGTGGCCGCCGTCACGGCGTACTACCTGGTGGATCTGCGCGCGCGCGAACCGCAGCGCGAGCACCTTCTCATCTACGCCAATCAGGTGCTCGCCACGGTGGCGCGCCGCCACAGCGGCATAGAGGGGCAGCAGGACTTCGACAAGTGGATCCAGGACATGGAGCTGAACGACCCGGCGCGCTTCCTGCCGCGCCTGCGCAACGTCGTCGACGTGCTGGTCCAGGACGGCTGGTGGTTCGACCGCGAGGCCCTGCAGGCGGCGCTGCCCGCGGACTGAAGGCGATGCGCGGGGATCATGGCGAGGTCGTCGACGCGGTGTTCGCGATCGCCTGCCGCAGCCTGCCGGTCGACCATGCCTACGCGCTGCAGCAGGCGGTCCAGGCTGCGCTGCCCTGGTTTGCCGAGGAGCCGGGCGCCGGCCTGCACACGATCCACGGGGCGGCATCGGCCAGCGGCTGGATGCGGCCCGAAGGCGCGCACGACCTGCTGCAGCTTTCGCATCGCGCCAAGCTCGTGTTGCGCCTGCCCCGGCATCGGCTGGCGGATGCCGCCGCTCTGCTCGGCCGCACGCTCGAGGTCGCGGGCTGGCCGCTGCGCGTGGACAAGCTCTCGGAACGTCCGCTGTCGCGCATCACCAACCTGTTCTCACGCGGCGTTGTAATGAAGGGCCAGGAATCGGAAGAAACCCGGTTCCTGGCAGCGGCGGGCGAGGCGCTCGGCGCGCTCGGCATCCGGGCCTCGACGATGATCTGCGGCCGCGTCACGCCGCTCGCGACGCCTGCGCGCACCTACCGCACGCGCAGCCTGATGGTGGCGGGCCTCACCCCGGAGCAGTCGCTCGAGCTGCAGCGCCGGGGCCTGGGCGAGGAGCGCAGGCTCGGCTGCGGCCTGTTCATTCCCCACAAGGACGTGGGCGACCTGCGCTCGCGCGAAGACTAGGGAGTCGCCGGCTCGTGCGCCTCGGGCATGCCCTGCCACAGCATCTCGTAGCCGAGCTCCTTGGTCTCGGTGCACATCTTCGCCAGCGCCTCGAACTTGCTGGAGAAGGTGGCGTCGGCGTGCGACCTCTCGTGCTCGTCGAACGAGCGCCAGTAGGTGACGATGACGTAGTGCTCGTCGGCGCTGCGCGAGGCGTTGAGCGAGCCCTCCTCCGAGACGAAGCCGGAGAACCTGAACACTTGCCCGGCGATGAATCCGCCCTTGTCCACTCCGTAGGTCTCCTTGACGGCGTAGCACATCTCGCCCACGGCGAGCTCCACGTACTCGAACTAGACGCCCGGCTTGAGCTTCACGGTGTTGAACAGCATCTTCGCGCCGAACGGCAGCGTGATCGGATCGAACATGAGCCTGGCTCCTCAGTTATGCGCGCTTGCTAGGTATTGGACCCGTATTCTTACCCGAGTTCAGAGGCAACCATG
>JACOVA010000032.1 GCA_016177575.1 Betaproteobacteria bacterium | reverse complement strand
GCGCACCGACGCGCGCGAGCAGGGGCGCCGTCTCCTCGAGGATCCGCCCCTTCGAAAGCGCGATGCCGATGCCGTCCATGCGGCCGAGTGTACCTCGCAGCGCACGCCTCATTTCACCCTCTGGATGCGCGCCCCGAGCGCGCCGAGCTTGCGCTCCAGCGCCTCGTAGCCGCGGTCGAGGTGATAGATCCGGTCGACCAGCGTTTCCCCCTGCGCCACCAGCCCCGCGATCACCAGTCCCGCCGATGCGCGCAGATCGGTCGCCATCACCTTGGCGCCCTGCAGCCGCTCGACGCCCTTCACCACTGCGGTGTCTCCGCGCAGCGTGATGTCGGCGCCCAGCCGCTGCAGCTCGAGCGCGTGCTGGAAGCGATTGTCGAAGATGGTCTCGGTGATCATCGCGGTGCCGCGCGCGGTCGCCGCGAGCGCCATGAACTGCGCCTGCATGTCGGTGGCGAATCCCGGGTAGGGCGCGGTGCGCAGGCTGACCGCGTTCGCGCGACCGGCCATCTCGATCTCGATTGCGTCCGGCTGCGTGGAGATCGTCGCCCCCGCCTCGCGCAGCTTTCCGAGCGTGGCGTCGAGCGAATCGGGCGCCGCTCCGCTCAGGCGCACGCGGCCGCCGGCGGCCGCGGCGGCGGCGAGGAAGGTCCCGGTCTCGATGCGGTCCGGGATCACGCGGTGCGCCGCCCCGGACAGGGAGCGCACGCCCTCGATGCGGATGACGCTGCTGCCCGCGCCCTCGATGTGCGCGCCCATCGCGGCCAGGCAGCGCGCGAGGTCCACCACTTCCGGCTCGCGCGCCGCGTTTTCGAGCACCGTCGTGCCTTCGGCGAGCGAGGCTGCGAGCATCAGGTTCTCGGTGCCGGTGACCGTCACCAGGTCCATCACGATGCGCGCCCCGCGCAGGCGCTCGGCGCGCG
Organism: Betaproteobacteria bacterium; assembly: GCA_016177575.1. Lineage (GTDB taxonomy): Bacteria > Pseudomonadota > Gammaproteobacteria > Burkholderiales > SG8-39 > RBG-16-66-20. The sequence goes on along the minus strand of JACOVA010000032.1, from coordinate 22,673 downwards.
CATTCATGTAGCCGTGCTCGATCGCGATCGTCGCGCCCATCGCCTGCAGGCCCTTGAGGTGCTGGTCGACCGGCCGCGAGCCGATCGCGCAGCCCCCCGGCAGCGAGACGCGCGCCTGCCCGCAACGCGCGAGCAGCGGCCCCAGCACCAGCACCGAGGCGCGCATGGTCTTGACCAGCTCGTAGGGCGCGACCGGCTCGCGGATCGCGCTCGTTGCCAGAACCATGCTGCCGTCGGCGCGCTCGTCCGCCTCGACGCCGATCTGCCCGAGCAGCTTCGCCATGGTGCGCACGTCCCTCAGCCTGGGCACGTTGGCGAGGCTGAGCGGGCGCGCGGTGAGCAGCGCGGCGCACATGATCGGCAGCGCGGCGTTCTTCGCCCCGGAGATGCGCACTTCGCCCTCGAGCGGCCTGCCGCCCGTGATGCGCAGCTTATCCACGGCTGCGCCACTCCTCGGGGGTGAGCGTCTGCATCGACAGGGCGTGGATTTCCGCGCGCATGCGCTCGCCGAGCGCCTGGTAGACGAGCTGGTGGCGCTGCACCCGGTTCCTGCCCTCGAAGGCGCTCGACACGATCAGCGCCTGGAAATGCTGGCCGTCGCCGATCACCTCGAGGCGCTCGCACGCGAGTCCGGCCGCGATGCCGCTTTTCACGCTTGCGGGGGTCACCATGGCCGCTCCGGAGCTAGTACCTGAGCTTGTAGCCCGACCGCAGCAGCAGCAGGCAGATTGCCGACAGGAGAGCCAGGCTTACCCCGACCACGGCGAGGCTCGCGAACGGCGGGAAATCCGAGGTGCCGAAGAAGCCGTAGCGGAAGCCGTCGATCATGTAGAAGAAGGGGTTGAGCTTCGAGGCCGCCTGCCACGGCCCGGGCAGCGAATGGATCGAGTAGAACACTCCCGAGAGGAAGGTGAGCGGCAGGATGACGAAGTTCTGGAACGCGGCGATCTGGTCGAACTTGTCGGCCCAGATGCCGGCGATCAGGCCGAGTGTACCGAGGATCGCGGCGCCGATCAGGGCAAAGCCGAGCACCCAGAGCGGCGCGGCGAGCTGCAGCTCGACGAACCAGACCGTCACCGCCAGCACCCCCGCCCCGACCGCCAGCCCGCGCACCACCGAGGCGAGCACGTAGGCGCCGAAGAACTCCACGTAGCCGATCGGCGGCAGCAGCATGAACACCACGTTGCCGGTGACCTTGGACTGGATCAGGCTCGAGGCGCTGTTGGCGAAGGCGTTCTGCAGCACGCTCATCATCACCAGCCCGGGCACCAGGAACTGGGCGTAGCTCACCTGCTCGTAGACGCGCACGCGGCCCTCGAGCGCGTAGGCGAACACGAGCAGATAGAGCAGCGCCGTCATGACCGGCGCGGCGACGGTCTGGAAAGCCACCTTCCAGAACCGCAGCAGCTCCTTGTAGAGCAGCGTCGGGAAGCTGCCCATCAGTGCCTCGCCATCACGCGCAGGAACACCTCCTCCAGGTCGGGTGGCTCGAGCTCCAGCTCCCGGATCGAGGCGCCCGACTCGCGCAGCCGGTGCAGCACCTGCTCCAGCGCGCCGTAGTCGCGCAGCTCGAGCGTGAACCGGTCGGCGTCGCGCGCAAGCAGCTCGGCGTCCAGACCCTCGGGCAGCGCCTCGTGGTCGAGGCGCAGCCTGAGCACCACGCCGGAGAAGGCCTTCAGCAGGTTGCGGGTCGAATCGAGTGCGACCAGGCGGCCCGCCTTGAGCATGGCGATGCGGTCGCACAGCTCCTGCGCCTCCTCGAGGTAGTGCGTGGTGAGCACGATGGTGTGGCCGTCGCGGTTCAGCCGCCGGATGAACTGCCACAGGACCTGCCGCAGCTCCACGTCGACCCCCGCGGTGGGCTCGTCGAGCACGATGACCGGCGGCCGGTGCACCAGCGCCTGCGCCACCAGCACCCGGCGCTTCATGCCGCCGGAGAGCGTGCGCATGTTGGCGTCCGCCTTGGAGGTGAGATCGAGGTGCTCGACCAGCTCGTCGATCCAGGCGTCGTTGCGGCGCAGCCCGAAGTATCCCGACTGGAAGCGCAGCGTCTCGCGCACGGTGAAGAAAGGGTCGAACACCAGCTCCTGCGGCACCACCCCGAGCATGCGGCGCGCGCGCCGGTAGTCGTCGATCACGTCCGCCCCCATCACGCGCACCTTGCCCGCGCTCGCCCGCACCAGTCCGGCGACGATGCTGATCAGGGTCGTCTTGCCGGCGCCGTTCGGCCCCAGCAGGCCGAAGAACTCGCCCTCGGCGACCTCGAGGCTCACCCCGGCGAGCGCGCGCAGCGCGCCGTAGCGCTTCTCGACGTTCAGGGCTTCAATGGCAAGCGTCATCGGCAGCGCTGGCGTGTGCCCGCGACCACGTGCTGCGGGGCACGCGCGCGCGGGCGTGCGACTCAGTGGCGGACCGGGGCGCCGGGCAGCAGCTCGGCCACACCGTACAGCCGGGCAATGGTGGTCAGGCCCTGCGGAAGATTGGTGAAGGTGAGACTGCGGTCGTGCCGCTTGGCCTCGCGCAGCCAGGCGAGCAGCAGCGCGAGCGCCGAGGAATCGAGCTCGCCGACCTCGCCCAGATCGACGCTGCGCACGCCCTCGCCGATCGCGGCGCAGCCCTCGCGCAGGGTCGCGGCGACGCTGGCGAGGGTGAGCGCGCCGCTCACCACCATGCGCTCGCCTTCGCGCCGGATCATTTCTTGTTCGCTCCCGCCACCGGCGCGCGCTCGCTGTTCTTGCGCTGCAGCGCCAGGATCAGGCCGTCGATCCCGGATTCGCGCACCACGTTGTCGAATTCCGTCCGGTAGTTGGCGACCAGGCTGATGCCGCCGACCCGCACGTCCCACACCTGCCAGCCCGCGGGCCGCTTCTCCATGTCGTAGTCGATCTGCACCGGCTGCGTCCCCGACTGCAGGATGCGCACGTTGACCGTGACGTCGGTATCGGTCGGCTTGGCGCGCAGCGGACGAAACTCGAACTTCTGGCCGCTATAGGCGGCAAGCGAGCTCGCGTAGGTGCGCACCAGCAGGGTCTTGAATTCATCCATCAGGCGCGCCTTCTGCGCCGCGCCCGCCTTGTCCCAGTTGCGCCCGACCGCGGTCGCGGTCATGGTCTGGAAATTGAAGTGCGGCAGAACCTTGCTCTCGATGAGCGCGATCACCTTCTTGCGGTCGCCGGCCTGGATGTCCTTGTCGGTACGGATGATGTCCACCACCTCCAGCGTGACGTTCTTGACCAGCGCATCGGGCGCCATCCCCTGCGCGCGCGCATCGTGCGCGCGCAGCGCGCCCGCGAGGACGATAGCGGCCGTCGCGGCCGCCGTCGCGAGCCGTAGTGGCTTGGGCAGCATGCTAGCCGCCGCTGCTGACCGCGCCCGGCGCCGGCTCCTCGAGCAGCCGCACCGCGGTGTCGATCGCGCGTGGCAACGGCGCAGTCTCGGGAGCCTCGGCGCGCGGCAGCTCGCGCGCGGCGCGCGGCGGGTTGCCGTCGTGGACCAGGCTTCTGCGCCGCTGCAGGTAGGCATCGCGCTGGAACACGTACTTGTCGAGCGCCGCCTCCTCGAGGATGCGGCTGGCGTCGAGCAGATCGGCGCGCCTGCCGATCGCGCGCAGCACGACCATGGAATAGCGCACGCCCTTCGGATCGTGATTGACGACCGGGTCGAAATGGATATCGAGCACCAGGCCGGCGCTGTCGCGCACCGAGCTCGAGCCGAGGAACGGCCATACCACATAGGGCCCGTCCCCGGCGCCCCAGCGGCCGAAGGTCTGGCCGAAGTCCTCGTCGTGCTTCTCGATACCCATCTCGCTCGCGACGTCGTTGATGCCGAACAGGCCGAGCGTGGTATTGAAACCGAAGCGCGCCCAATCGGTCACCGCGTCGAGCGGCTTGCCCTGCACCAGGTTGTTGGCTCCGATCCACAGATCGGCGATGTTGGCGAAGAAATTGCGCACCCAGGTGCGCACCTGCGCCGGCAGCACGTCGCGGTAGGCGGTCGCCACCGGCTTGCCGATCGCCTCGTCGAAGCCGTCGTTGAACGAGAACATGGCGCGATTGAAACCCTCGAGCGGGTCGCGCGGGTCGCCGTTGGTCGTCGCGCAGCCCGCCGCCCCCGAGAGCAGCATCGCGACCAGCAGCTTCCTCGCCCAGCGCATCGTCATTTGCCGTCCTTGCCGTCCTTGTCGCTCTTGCCTTCAGCCGCCTTGTTGAACAGGAACTGGCTGATCAGGTTCTCCAGCACCACCGCCGACTGCGTCAGCCGCAGCCGGTCGCCGCTCTTCAGCATCACCCCGTCCCCGCCCGCCTCCAGCCCGACATACTGCTCGCCCAGCAACCCCGAAGTGAGGATCTTGGCCGATGTGTCGCGCGGGAACTGGTAATGCGTGTCTATATTGAACGTGACGATGGCCTCGTAGCTCTCGTTGTCGAACCTCACGTCCGACACGCGCCCCACGACCACCCCCGCGCTCTTGATGGGCGCCCGCACCTTCAATCCGCCAATGTTAGCAAACTTGGCCTGCACCTGATATGCCTGGGTAGTCGAGAACGTGAGGTTCCCGACCCTGAGTGCTAAAAACAACAGCCCGGCGAAGCCGGCGGCGACGAACACGCCGACCCAGATGTCGATGGTGGAGCGTTTCATCTTGCGTTACCTCCGGTAAACATGAGCGCGGTGAGCACGAAATCGAGGGCCAGGATGGCGAGCGAGGAGGTGACCACGGTGCGGGTGGTTGCCCCGGAGACGCCCTCGGCGGTGGGCGCGGCGTCGTAGCCCTCGAAGACCGCGATCCAGGTCACCGCGACACCGAACACCACGCTCTTGATGACGCCGTTCAGCACGTCCTCGCGCCAGTCCACCGAGGCCTGCATCTGCGACCAGAACGCGCCCTCGTCGACGCCGATCAGCTGCACGCCGACCAGGTAGCCGCCGAAGATGCCCATGGCCGAGAACAGCGCCGCGAGCAGGGGCATCGAGATCACCCCCGCCCAGAATCGCGGCGCGACCACGCGCGCGATCGGGTCGACCGCCATCATCTCCATCGCGGCGATCTGCTCGGTCGCCTTCATGAGGCCGATCTCGGCGGTGATCGCCGAGCCCGCGCGGCTGGCGAACAGCAGCCCGGCGACCACCGGACCGAGCTCGCGCACCAGCGACAGCGCGACCAGGATGCCGAGCGCCTCGGAGGAGCCGTAGCGCTGCAGCGTCTCGTAGCCCTGCAGGCCGAGCACCATGCCGACGAACATGCCCGAGACCAGGATGATGACGAGTGACATCACGCCGGCGAAATAGATCTCGCGCACCGTCAGGCCGAAGCGGCGCAGCGCGGTGCCGGAATGCAGCAGCGTGTAGGCGAAGAAGCGCGCCGCGAACCCCAGCCGCCAGATCTTGCTGGTGACGGTGTGCCCCAGCCGCCCGAGCAGCTCAGCCATGGCCAAGCGCCTCGAGATCGGCCTGGTAGGGCGGTGCCGGATAGTGGAACGGGATCGGCCCGTCGGTCTCGCCGCGCACGAACTGGCCGACGAACGGCTCCTGCGAGCGGCGCAGCTCGGCGGGCGTGCCGTGGGCGACGATGTGCGCCGGCGACATCATGTACACGTAATCGACCAGGTCGAAGCATTCCTGGACGTCGTGGCTGACCACGATCGAGGTCTGCCCGAGCGAGTCGTTCAGGGTCCGGATCAGGCGCGCGATGACGCCGAGCGAGATCGGGTCGAGCCCGGTGAAGGGCTCGTCGTAGAGCATCAGTTGCGGGTCGAGCGCGATGGCGCGCGCGAGCGCGACGCGCCGCGCCATGCCGCCGGAGAGCTCCGAGGGCATGAGCCGGGCGGCGCCGCGCAGGCCGACCGCTTCGAGCTTCATCAGCACCAGGTCGTTGACGAGATCGGACGGAAGATCGGTATGCTCGCGCATCTGGAAGGCGACGTTGTCAAACACCGTCATGTCCGTGAAAAGCGCCCCGAACTGGAACAGCATGCCCATCTTCCGTCGCAGCGCGAAGATGCCCGCGCTGTCGAGCTTGTCGACCCGCTCGCCGAGCACGCGCGCGCTGCCCGAACCGGCCTTCAGCCAGCCGGCGATGATCCGCAGCAGCGTGGTCTTGCCGCAGCCCGACTGGCCCATGATGCCGACCACGCTGCCGGCGCCGATGCGCAGGCTCACGCCATCGAGCGCCGGCCGCGCGGCGTCGTAGCCGAAGGTAACGTTCTCGATCTCGACGATGGAGGGGCTCGCCACGGCGGGTGGGGTGCGCAACCGAAGCCGGGATTATAGTATCGGGCGCATGGAGGCAGCCGCGCACGTCGCCAGCCCTCGCGCCGGGAGCACGCCGGCGTTGCGCGTCGACGGGCTCGTCAAGCGCTACGGCGCGCAGCTTGTGCTGGACGGCGTCGATATCGAGGTCGCGCCCGGGGCGGCGCTGGGACTGGTCGGCGCCAACGGCGCCGGCAAGACCACGCTGCTCAAGTGCGTGCTGGACCTGTGCGCCTCCGAGGCCGGCCGCGTCGAGATCTTCGGCGTCGCCGGCCGGCACGCCGGCGCGCGCGCCCGGCTCGCCTATCTTCCCGAGCGCTTCGTGCCCCCCCACTACCTGCTCGGCCGGGAATTCCTCGAGATGACGCTCGCGCTCGCCGGCGCCGCGTTCGAGCCGGCGCCGGCGCTCGCGCTCGCCGCCGAGCTGGAGCTCGAGCCGCAGGCGCTCGAGCGCCCGGTGCGCCAGCTCTCGAAGGGCATGACGCAGAAGCTCGGCCTGGCGGGCTGCTTTCTGCTCGAGCGCGACCTGTACGTCCTCGACGAGCCGATGAGCGGTCTCGATCCGGCCGGGCGCGTCGCGGTCAAGTCGGTGCTCGCGCGCCTGAACCGCCGCGGCCGGACGCTGTTTCTCACTTCGCACGTGCTCTCGGATGTCGAGGAGCTGTGCTCGACGATCGCGGTGCTCGATCGCGGCACGGTGCGCTTCCGCGGCGCCCCGGCGGAGCTGTGCGCGCGCTACGGCGGCCAGAGCCTGGAGCGCGCCTTCCTCAGCTGCATCAGAACCGGCGCGCGCGGCGATGCCGAGCACACTTCAGTCGGCGCCTGAGGGCCGGCCGCGCCTGCTCGTCGTCGACGACGACGCGCTCATCACCGACACGCTGTCGTTCGCGCTCGGCGCCGAGTTCGAGGTGCACGCCTGCGACTCGCGCCAGCACGCCATCGAGCTGCTGCGCCAGCTTCCCGAGGCACCGCAGCTGGCGCTGGTCGATCTCGGCCTGCCGCCCACCCCGCACGCGCCGGACCAGGGCTTCCTGCTGATCGCCGATCTGCTCGCGCACGCGCCGGGGATGCGCATCTTCGTGCTCTCGGGACAGAGCGACGCGGCGCACGCGCGCCACGCGCGCGCGCTCGGCGCGGCCGAATTCATCGCCAAGCCCTGCGACCCGGCGGCGCTGAAGAAGGTGCTCGCACGCGCGCTCGCGGTGCGCAGCATCGAGCTCAAGCGCGCGCGCCGCGCCGAGGAGCTGATCGGCCAGAGCCCGGCGCTGATGAAGCTGAAGAGCCAGCTCGCGCAGTTCGCCGACTCGCCGTTCCCGGTGCTGATCGAGGGCGAGTCCGGCAGCGGCAAGGAGCTGGTGGCGCAGAGCCTGCACCGGCTCTCGGCGCGCGCCGACAAGCCCTATTACGCGCTCAACTGCGCCGCGATCGCGCCGACCCTGGTCGAGCCGACGCTGTTCGGCTACGCCAAGGGAGCATTCACCGGCGCGCTCGCCAACAAGTCGGGCTATTTCGAGGACGCGCGCGACGGCACCCTGTTCCTCGACGAGATCGGCGAGCTGCCGCTCGAGATGCAGGCCAAGCTCTTGCGCGTGCTCGAGAACGGCGAGTACCAGCGCGTGGGCGAGACCACGAGCCGCGTGTCGGGCGCGCGCGTGATCGCCGCCAGCAACCGCGACCTGCGCCAGGAGGTGCGCAGGGGCGCGTTCCGCGCCGACCTCTACCACCGCCTGTCGGTGTTCACGCTCGGCGTGCCGCCGCTGCGCGAAATGGAGGCCGACAAGCTGCTGCTGCTCGAGCACTACCGCCGCTTCTACGCCGAGCAGTCGGGCGCGCAGCCCTTCTCGCTCGACGAAGCCGCCGAGCGCCGCTGGCTCGCCTATCCGTTCCCGGGCAACGTGCGCGAGCTGCGCAACATCGTCATCCGCCTCGGCACCAAGCACGCCGGGCGCAGGCTCTCCCCGGCCGAGCTCGAGCCCGAGTTCGACGTCGAGTCGGCGGCAGCGCCGCCGGCCTCCGCCGGCGCAGGCGACCTGACCGAGCAGGCCCTGCGCCACCTCGAGCGCAGCCGCGGCATTCGTCTCGACGAGATGCTGCAGGCCGTGGAGCGCGGCTACATCGAGGCCGCGCTCAGGCTCACGCGCGGCAACGTCAGCCAGGCCGCCAAGCTGCTCGGCGTCAACCGCACCACGCTCTACAGCCGCATGAACAGTCCCGAGGACAAGGACAGCTAGCCGGTGGCCTTGTATCTCGAGCACTTCGGGCTGAACGAGGCGCCGTTCCGCATCACGCCGCACACGGAGTTCTTCTACGACGGCGCCGACCGCGGGGCGACGCTCGAGGGCCTGATGTACGCCATCCTGCACGACGAGGGCATCGTCAAGCTGAGCGGCGAAATCGGCAGCGGCAAGACCACGCTGTGCCGGGTGCTGATGGAGCGGCTGCCGGCCGAAGTCGAGACCGTGTTTCTCGCCAACCCCTCGTATTCGCGCGCCGAGATCCTGCACGCGATCGCCGAGGAGCTCGGCCGCCCGCCCACCGACGGCCCGGCGGCGAGCGCGCTGCGCGACCTGCAGGGACACCTGATCGAGCTCTACGGGCGCGGCCGGCGGGTGGTGGTCCTGATCGACGAGGCGCACGCCATGCCCGACGAGACCCTGGAGCAGGTGCGCCTGCTCTCGAACCTCGAGTCGAGCCGCCACAAGCTGCTGCAGATCGTGCTGTTCGGCCAGCCCGAGCTCGATCAGTCGCTTGCCAAGGCCTCGATGCGCCAGCTCAAGGACCGCATCACGCACAGCTTCCGCACCCGGCCGCTCGCCGAGGACGAAGTCGCCAAATATGTCGCGTTCCGCATGCGCGCGGCGGGCTACCGCGGCGCCGACGTCTTTTCGCCCGCCGCGATCGGCGCCATCGCGCGCCACTCGAGCGGTCTGACGCGCCGCATCAACGTGCTGTGCGACAAGTCGCTGCTGGCGGCCTTCGCCGCCAACACGCGCTCGGTGACGCCGCGCCATGTCCGCGCGGCTGTCGCCGATTCCGAGTTTGCTCCGCTCTCGGCGGCGCAGCCGCGCCTCGCCCGGGCGGCAGCGGCGATCGCCCTGTTCGCGCTGGGCGCAGCGGTCGCGGCCGGGACCTTGTGGCTGATGCAGGAGCGCGCGCCCGAGCCGCTGCCGGTCGCCGCGCCCGCGCCCCGGACGCCGCCCGTCGAGGAGATCAAACCGCCTGTCGCAGCGGAGCCCGCGCCTGCGCCGCCCAATCCGATTGCCGTCCCGCTTGCCCAGGAGCAGCTGCGGCGCTTCGCCGGCTACGGCGCCGGCGCAAATCGCCTCTTGCGCGAGCGCCTCGCCGCGACGCGCGAGCGGCTCCTGAGCGAGCCCGACGCGAGCTTCAGCATCGAGCTGTTCTTCACCGAGAACAGCGACGCCGCCCGCACCGAGCGCTTCCTGGTGCGCGCGCGCGAGCTGGTGCCGCTCGCCGAGCTGTACGTGATCCCGGTGGACGCGGGCTCGCGCTACTTCCTGCGCGTCGTCTACGGGGCGTATGCCGACCGCGCCGCCGCTGCCGAAGCCGCCCGGCGCCTGCCGCCCAAGTACCAGAATGCGTTTCAGTTCGTGCTGCGCAGCTTCGGCGAGCTGCGGAGCGCGATTTGAGGTCCCTCAAGAGTCAGAAAACGTCATAAGGACAGATGCTTAGCTGACTTTTCTCAGGCGCGAAGCGTGCTATGCTAACCGCATGGGAGAAGCCAGGGGCGGGGTCGGGCCGGCGCGTGCGGTCAGCGCGGCGGCGCTCGCGCTTGCGCTCGCTGGTTGTGGCCAGACTCCGCTCAAGCCCTCGCCGTCGCACATCCGCGCCGAGCAGGTGCAGCCCGCAGGCGTGATCCCCGCGCCGGTTCAGGTGGCTCCGGTGCTGCCGCCGCCCACCGCGGCGCCGCGCGCCGAGACCTACAGCGTGGTGGTCAACAGCGTGCGCGTGCACGATCTGCTGTTTGCGCTCGCGCGCGACGCCAAGCTCAACGTCGACATCCATCCGGGCGTCGTCGGTTCGGTCACCCTGAACGCAATCGACCAGACGCTGCCGCAGCTCCTCGACCGGATCACAAGACAGGTCGACATGCGCTACGAGATCGACGGTCAGAACCTGCTCGTCATGCGTGACACCCCGTTCCTGCGCACCTACAGGATCGATTACGTGAGCGCATCGCGCAACGTCAAGATGCAGTCGACATCGTCGACGCAGTTCGCAGGAACTACGGGCGGCGCGGGTGGCGCCGCAGGCGGTGGCGGGTCGACCACCGGCGCGACCGCGACTGTCGACGTCGCTTCGGACAACAAGCTTTGGGATTCGATCGTACAGAACGTAAAGGACATCCTTCGCGAAACCGACAAGATCCTGCCGGCAGCCGCTGCGCCCGTCGCCGCGCCCTCGCCTGCCCCGTCACCGCTAGGCACCCCCGCGCAAGCTGGAGCCGCGGGCGCGCAACCGGGCGCAGCCGCGCAAGCGCAGCCGACTGTAGGCTTTCAGGAAGCTGCTTCGGTCATCGGCAATCGCGAAAGCGGGGTGCTGTTCGTGCGCGCGACCTCGCGCCAGCACGAAAAGGTGCAGGAATTCCTCGACCAGGTGATGGCCAATGTGAAGCGCCAGGTGCTGATCGAAGCGACCATCGCCGAAGTTCAGCTAAACAACGAGTACCAGCGCGGGATCGACTGGTCGCGCGTGCGCCGCGGCGCGAGCGGGATAAGCCTTACCCAGAGCTCCGTGGGGACGCCTGCGGCAATCACGACGAGCTCGTTCATCATTGACGCGGCCACCGCGTCGATCGGGTTCCAGGCGACGGTTCGGCTGCTGGAGTCGTTCGGCGACGTCAGGGTGCTGTCCAGCCCCAAGGTGAGCGTGCTCAACAATCAAACCGCGCTGTTGCGGGTTACCCGCGACATCGTTTATTTCACGATCACGCCCTCGACCCAACCGATCACCATCGCGGCCGGCGGCGCCGGCGGAATCACCGTGCAGTCTTCGTTCACCACGATCCCCAACGTGGCGGCGGAAGGCTTCATGATGAGCGTGCTTCCGCAGATCAACGAGTCCGACACCATCGTGCTGAACGTGCGGCCGACGATCCGCAGGCGGGTCGCCTTCGCGAACGATCCGAACCCCGCGCTGACCGCGGCGAACCCGAACCTGATCCCCGTCTTCGAAACCCGGGAGCTCGACTCGATCCTGCGCATCCAGAGTGGGCAGACCGCGGTGCTCGGCGGGTTGATGCAGGACCAGGTCGAAAACACCGATGACGGAATTCCCGGGGTGCACAACATTCCGATTCTCGGCGCCCTCACCAGCCAGCGCAGGGACGTGACCCGCAAGACCGAGCTGGTGATCTTCCTGCGCGCCACGGTGCTGCGCGATGCGAACGTCGATGGTGATTTCCGGCCGTTCCGCAGCATGCTGCCGGGCGAGGACTTCTTCGCCAAGCCGAACCCCGGCCGCCAGCCGATGCGCGAGTGACATGAGCCTTCTGCTCGAGGCGCTGAAGAAGGCGGAGAAAGCCAAGGAGGAAGCGCAGCGGCGCGCCAGGGAAGGCGAGGCGCCGCAGGCGGCGCCGGACCCCGAGGCGACGGTGCTCGACCAGAGCCGGCACGTCACCAGGCGCAACGAGCTGCCCGACATCTCCGCGCCGATGGAGATCGTGAGCGACGACCTGCGGCCGGCGGCGCCGGCGGCGCCGGCGCCGCTCGCGCTCGTCGACGAGACGCCGCCGCCCCCGCCCGCCCCCGAGCCCAGGCCCGCCGCGCGCCGCGAGCGCGCGCGCGCCGCGGCCGACGCGCAGAACGCCGCGGCATCCTCCGAGCGCGCAGCGGCGCAAAAAGTGTTCGAGGCGAAATTCAGGGAGCCCAATCCGCGCCTGCCGTTCTACATCGCCATGGGCGTGCTCGGCGTATTCGCGCTCGGCACGGTCGGGTATTTCTGGGTCCAGCTGCGGCCCGCGCCGGCGCTGGTCAACACGAACCCGGGACGTCCCGCGGACGAGAAGCCGGTCGAAGTCGCGGCTGCAAAGCCTGCGGCGGCACCCGCGGCGCCGGGCGCGAGCGAACTTCCCGGTCTGCCTGGGGCGACCGTAGTGACGCCCCCTGCGGCGAGCGCGCCCGCACAGGCCGCGCCTGCAGCGACCACACCGCAGCCGCCAGCCGCCGCTCCCGTCGCGCCGCCAATGGCTGCCCCCTCCACCGCGAAACCCGTCGCGCGCGCGGCGCCGCGCAAGCCCGCGCCGAGTGCAGAAGACACGCGCACGCTGAGCGTCAGCCGCGGCGGGCCGCAGATCCACCCGCGCGTCGCGGCCGGATACGCGGCGTACCAGTCGGGCGACCTGGCCGCCGCGCGCGCCGAATACCAGCAGGCGCTGCGCGAGGACTCGGCCAGCCGCGACGCGCTGCTCGGCCTGGCTGCGGTAGAGATGCGCGCGCAGCGCTACGAGCTGTCCGACAGCTATTACCAGCGCCTGCTGCAGGCCGATCCGCGCGACCCGCATGCGCTGGCCGGGATGCTCGCGCTGCGCAGCCAGCAGCTCGATCCGGTGGCGGCCGAGAGCCGCGTCAAGTCGCTGCTCGCCGCCGACCGCGATGCGAACGTGCTTTATTTCACGCTCGGCAACCAGTACGCGCAGCAGGGCCGCTGGGCGGAGGCGCAGCAGGCGTACTTCAAGGCCTTCGCCGCCGACCCGGAAAACCCCGACTTCGCGTTCAATCTCGCGGTGAGCTTCGATCAGATCCGGCAGCCGCAGCTCGCGCTCGATTACTACCGGCGCGCGCTCGCGCTCGCCGAGAAGCGGATCTCGAGCTTCGCCGCCGAAGCGGCGCGCGCGCGCGTGCAGCAGCTTTCCCGCTGACACTCTTTTGCCGTAACACTCTTTTGCAGTGCGACGCAGCGGCGCGCCGGGTATGATCCACACTGGATGAATACGCCCGCCAATCCCCAGGCCAAGCGCCACATCGGCCAGATCCTGATCGACCAGGGCATCCTCACCGAGGACCAGCTCAGGATCGCGCTGCTCGAGCAGATGAAGTCGCACCTGCCGGTCGGGCGCCTGCTGGTGCAGCTCGGCTTCGTGTCCGAGGCGACGCTGCGCGACGCGCTCTCGGAGAAGCTCGGCCTGCAGTCGGTCGACCTGGGCCACATCATCGTCGATCCGGCGGCGCTCAAGCTGCTGCCGCGCGAGCTCGCGCGCCGCTACCGCATGTTCCCGGTGGCGCATGACCGGCAGGGCAAGAAGCTGATCATCGCGCTCGCTGACACCAACAACATCGTCGCCGTGGACCAGCTGCGCGCGCACCTGAAGGCCGACCTCGAGATCGAGCTGCGCCTGGCCGGCGATTCCGAGATCGAGCGCGCCATCGAGCACTACTACGGCCACGAGTTCTCGATCGACGGCATCCTGCGCGAGATCGAGACCGGCGAGGTCGATTACACCTCGATCGCCGAGGGCGACGAGTACTCGCAGCCCGTGGTGCGCCTCATCTCGGCGCTGCTCGCCGACGCCGTCGAACGAGCGGCGTCGGACATCCATTTCGAGCCCGAGCAGAACTTCCTGCGCATCCGCTACCGCATCGACGGGGTGCTGCGCCAGATCCGCTCGCTGCACAAGACCTACTGGCCGGCGATGGCGGTGCGCCTGAAGGTGATGGCGAAGATGAACATCGCCGAGACCCGCGCGCCGCAGGACGGGCGGATTTCCGCGACGATGTCGGGCCGGGTGATCGATTTCCGCGTCGCCAGCCTGCCCACCACGCACGGCGAGAACGTGGTGCTGCGCATCCTCGACCGGCAGAAGGGGATCGTGCCGCTCGAGCGCCTAGGGCTGGAGGAGGCGCAGCTCGAGCTGCTGAAGAAGATGATCGCGCGCCCCGAGGGCATCATCATGGTCACCGGCCCGACCGGCAGCGGCAAGACGACCACGCTCTACTCGATCCTGAACCATATCAACTCGGACGGTGTCAACATCATGACGCTGGAAGACCCGGTCGAGTACCCCATGACGCTCATCCGGCAGACCTCGGTGGCGGAAGCCGCCAAGCTCGATTTCGCCAACGGCGTGCGCGCGCTGATGCGCCAGGACCCGGACGCGATCCTGGTCGGCGAGGTGCGCGACGAGGACACCGCGGAGATGGCGTTCCGCGCGGCGATGACCGGCCACCAGGTCTACACCACGTTGCACACGAACTCGGCGGTCGGCGCGATCCCGCGCCTGCTCGACATCGGCATCGTCCCCGACATCATGTCGGGCAACATCATCGGCGTGATCGCCCAGCGCCTGGTGCGCAAGCTGTGCCGCACCTGCCGTCAGTCGTACGATCCCGACGTGAAGGAGCGGCGCCTGCTCGGCCTCACGCCGACCGAGCCGGCGGCACTGTTCCGCTCGGTCGGCTGCGAGCAATGCGACTACCAGGGCTACCGCGGCCGCGTCGGCATCATGGAGATCCTCAAGGTCGACGGCGCGATCGACGAGCTGATCGCGCGCCGCGCGACGGCGCGCGAGATCCTCACCGCGGCGCGCGCCCAGGGCTTCAAGACGCTAGCCGAGGACGGCATCCGCCTGGTGCGCGGCGGGGCGACCAGCCTCGATGAGCTGATGCGCGTGGTGGACGTCACCGACCGAATGGCCTAGGCCGTCCGCCCGCGGAGCACTCCGCATGGCTCTGTACACCTACAAGGCGATCGACGCGCACGGCAAGTCGGTGCTCGGCCGGGTTGACGCAGTCAATCTGTTCGACCTCGAGCAGCGCCTCGCCCGCATGGGCCTGGACCTGGTCACCGGTGCGCCGAGCGCGCAGAAGAGCCGTCTCATCGCCGGCGCCAGGGTCAAGCGCCCGGACCTGATCAATTTCTGCTTCCACCTCGAGCAGCTCGCGGGCGCCGGCGTGCCGATCGTCGAGGGGTTGGTCGATTTGCGCGACAGCATCGACAGCCTGCGCTTCCGCGAAGTCGTTTCCGGCCTGGTCGAGACCATCGAGGGCGGCAAGAGCCTGTCGCAGGCGCTCGCCGAGTACCCGGAAGTTTTCAGCAAGGTGTTCGTGAGCCTGGTGCGCTCGGGCGAGCAGACCGGCAAGCTGCCGGACGTGCTGAAAGCCCTCGCCGAGACGCTCAAATGGGAGGACGAGCTCGCGGCGCAGACCAAGAAGATCCTGATGTACCCGCTGTTCGTCGGCAGCATCGTGATCGTGGTCACCCTCTTTCTCATGATCTACCTGGTGCCGCAGATGACCGGGTTCATCAGGAACATGGGCCAGGAAATCCCGCTGCAGACGCGGATCCTGATCCACGTCTCCGATTTTTTCGTCGGCTACTGGTGGGCGGTGATCGCGGCGCCGTTCGCGGCCTGGTTCGGCATCAAGGCCGCCGCCAGGGCGAACCCGGCGGTCGCGTACGCGATCGACGACCTGACGCTGCGCGTGCCGGCGGTCGGGCCGATCCTGCGCAAGATCATCCTGTCGCGCTTCGCCTCCAGCTTCGCGATGATGTACGGCTCGGGCATCACGGTGCTGGACGCGATCCGCTCCACGGAGGAGATCGTCGGCAACCGTCCGCTCGAGAGCGCGCTGCGCACCGCGGGGCAGCAGATCGCCGAGGGCAAGAACCTCACCGCGGCGTTCACCGACGTCGGGCTGTTCCCGCCGCTCGTCATCCGCATGCTCAGGATCGGCGAGAATACCGGCGCGCTCGACCGCGCGCTGCTCAACGTGAGCTACTTCTACAACCGCGAGGTGCGCGAAAGCATCGGCAAGGTGCAGGCGATGATCGAGCCGGCGATGACGCTGGTGCT
The DNA here is from genome assembly GCA_016177575.1 of Betaproteobacteria bacterium. Lineage (GTDB taxonomy): Bacteria > Pseudomonadota > Gammaproteobacteria > Burkholderiales > SG8-39 > RBG-16-66-20. The sequence goes on along the minus strand of JACOVA010000032.1, from coordinate 6,616 downwards.
CGGCGCGATCCTCGGCTGGGTGATGCTCTCGGTGCTCGGGCCGGTCTACGACACGATCTCGAAGATGAAGTTCTAAGGAGGGGGTAACGGGGGAACCTAGGTTCCCATGTTCCGAACCACATGTCGGCCAAGCTAGTCCTCTATTTCACCGCCAGCGAGCATGCCCTGTACCGCTGGGCGGGCGGCGCGCTCGAGCTGGAGCGGCGCTTTGCCGCCGATGACGGCGGGCTGGAGGATTTCCGCGCCCACCTCAAGGGGCGCAAGGGCTCGCTCGCGTACGTGCTGGCCGACCTTGCCGGCGAGGACTTCCACGAGGACCAGATCCCCTATCTGCGCGGCGGCGACCGGCAGGCGGTGGTGCAGCGGCGCCTGGCGCAGCGCTACCGCGACACGCGGCTCGCCGCGGCGCTGTCGCTCGGCTACGCCAGCGGCGAGCGGCGCACCGAGCGGCTGCTGCTCGCCTCGTTCACCAACACGCAGCAGTTCACCGTCTGGCTCGATGCGCTCGCAGAATCGGGCGCGCGGCTCTCGGGCGTTTACTCGGTACCGCTGCTCGCGCCGGCGCTGGCGGCGCGGCTCGGCGTGCGCGCCGGCCGCGTGTTCGTGGTCACGGCCGACAGCGCCGGGCTGCGCCAGTGCTATGTCGAGGACGGGCGCCTGCGCTTCGCGCGCCTCGAGCGCACCGGCGACATGGCGCCCGAGGCGCTCGCGGCATTCGTGCGCGCCGAGACCCTGCGCCTGCTGCAGTTTCTCTCCACCCTCAGGGCGCTGCCGCGCGAGGGCCCGCCGGTCCAGGTGCTGGTCATCGCGCCTGCGGCGCAGCGCGCCGCCTATGAGCAGACCCTGGTCTCGGATGCGCGGCTGGTTTTCCGCACCGTCGACCTGGAGGAGGCGGCGCGCAAGACCGGCGTCAAGCGCCTTGCCCGGGACGCCGCCGGCGAGCAGCTGTTCCTGCACCTCGCCATCAAGCACCCGCCCAGGGAGCAGTTCGCGCGCCTCGAGGACCGGCGCAGCTTCTTTCTCTGGAAGCTGCAGCGCGCGGTCGTCACCGCCGGCGCGGCCGGCTTCGCCGCCTGTGCGCTCGTCGCCGCGGCCGGCTGGATCGACCTGTTCGGCCTGCGCGGGCAGATCTCGAGCCAGCGCAGCGCGGCGCAGCTCGCGACCCAGAACTACCAGCGCATCACCGCGTCCTTCCCGGTAACGCAGACCACCACCGACAATCTCAAGGCGACCGTGGTCGAATTCGGCAAGGTCGCGGCGCAGTCGGCCGCGCCCGAGCCGGCGCTCGTGTACCTCTCCAGGGTGGTGGAGAAGTTCCCGCAGATGGAGATCGAGGCGGTAGCATGGCGCGTCGGCAAGGCCGGCGAGCGCGTCGGCGCCGGGGCCCCGGCGGCTCCCGCCGCTCCCGCCGCTCCCGCGGCCAAGCCGGCCGAATCCGCAGCGCCTGCGGGCGATCTGCTGCAGATGCTCGAGGTCTCGGGGCGCGTGAACGCGATCAAGCGCTCCGACTACCGTGCGATCACCGAGGAGGTGCGACGATTCGAGAAAGCGCTCGGCTCCGATCCGGCTTGGCGCGTCCTCGGCAGGCAGCTGCCTTTCGACGTCACTTCGGAGGGCACGCTCTCCGGCGATATCGGCACCGGCGAGGGCGCCGAGGCGCCGCGCTTCACCATTCTGGTCGGGCGCAGTCTGCGATGAACTTTTCCGCCGAGGAACTGAAGAAGCTCGCGGCGCCGCTCGTGCTGCTGGTCGCGCTGCTCGCCGCCGGCGCCGGGCTGATCGTCTGGGTGCAGCGCGAGCAGCGCCTGGCGGCGCAGGAACTGGCGGTGGCGCGCACCGAGCGCGCCCAGGCCGACGAGCGGCTGACCCGCATCGCCGAGGAAGAAAAGGAAGTCAGCGAGAAGCTCGCCGTGTACCGCAGGCTCAAGAGCCTCAACATCCTCGGCGAGGAACGGCGCCTGGAATGGGCCGACGCGATGCGCCGCATCGGCAGCGCGCGCGAGCTGCTGGAGCCGCCCGCCTACACGGTCGGGCCGCGCCGCACGATCGCCTCGGCGGCGGGCAAGCCGGCGAACGTCGAGCTCTTCGCCAGCACCATGAAGGTCGGGCTTGCGCTGCTGCACGAGGGCGACCTGCTCGGCTTCCTGCAGGACCTGCGCGAATCCGGCAACGCCTACTACTCGATCAAGCGCTGCCTGATCACGCGCACGGGCGCGGCGCCGACCGGAGCCTCGATCATGCCGCGCCTGCGCGCCGACTGCGAGATCGACCTGATCACCATCATCGACCGGGCGGCCAAGACATGAAGGCATTCACGGCGGTTACGGCGATCACGGCGGCCGGCGCGATTCTTCTTGCCGCCCCGGTGGCAAGCGCGCAGGAGCTCGGGCGCCTGTTCTTCACCCCGGAGCAGCGCGCCGCGCTCGATGCGCGGCGCAAGGCGCGCGTGCCGGACAAGCCGGCGGCAGTGCCGCAGGTCGAGCAGCCGCAGACGCGCGTCGACGGCGTGGTGAGGCGATCGGCGGGCAGATCCACCGTCTGGGTGAACGGCCAGGCGATCCCCGAGGGCGCGCAGCCCGACAGCCCGCAGGTCAGGCCGCAGGGCTCCGGCCCCGGGCGCGTGTCGATCCCGGTGGGCGAATCGCAGCAGCGCATCGACCTGCGCGTCGGCGAGACGCTCGATCGCGGCACGGGCGAGGTGCGCGACGTGATCGGCGAGGGCGAGGTCAAGGTCAAGCCGCGCCGCGCCGCGCCCAGCCAATGAGCACGCCTACGGCAAGGCGACAACGCGGCATGGCGCTGATCGCGCTGCTCGCGGTCATTGCACTTGGCGCATCCTGGTTTCTCGTATCACGCTTGAATGATGAGAGCAATGTGGTCACGGCCATCTGGCGCACTCGCAACGCCGAGGCGCTCAACCGCGCCAAGCTGGCACTGATCGGCTACGTCGCGCAGCAAGCGGCAAGATCGGGCGAAAATGACCCCGGAGCACTTCCTTGCCCGGAACCCGCCGGCTACTACGGCGATCCCGCAAATGAAGGCGTCGCGTCGGGCAACTGCTCCCTGCCGGCGGTGGGTCGCCTGCCTTGGCGCACGCTAGGGCTGGACAAGCTGGTTGACGCCGCGGGCGAGCCGCTCTGGTACGTGGTCGCCAACGGCTGGGCTAAGCCAAGTTCCACTACTAACACTGTCATCAATTCCAATTGCGCCGGCTATGATGCCGCCTCGACCCAAGCCTGCAGATCGGGGCGGCTCGCGGTGGATGGCGTGACGAGCGATGTGATCGCGCTCATCATTGCGCCCGGCCCCGCGTTCAGCGTGGCCGCCGCGACGGGGTGCTCTGCAATTTCCCAGGCCCGCCCGACGAGCGGAACGCCCGACCGGCGCAACTACCTGGAATGCGAGAACGCGACCTACCCGACCGCTGACTCGATCTTCGTCACGACCGGGCCGAGCGGCTCGTTCAACGACCAGGTGGTGAGGATCACCGCCGCAGAAATCCTGCCGGGGATCGAGGCCGCGATCGCCAATCGCATCGAGCGCGAGATCGTGCCGCTGCTCAGCGCCGTGTATGCCGACGCGCTTTGGGGAACCTCTTCAACCAACCCGGCATTTGCCCTGCCCGCTGCGTTCGCCAACCCGGCCACCTCGGGCTTCCTAGGCCAGGCGGGGCTGACCCAGGGGCTGGTTCCGTTCAATTACCATGCCGCCAGCTGCGGGGGTAATGTGCGCTGCTCGAGCAACGCGATCAGCTGGGGCGCGACGCCCAGCCTGAGCACGAGCGGCGGCCCGGGATACCTGCCCCTGGCGCCGACCTGCTACGTCAGTGGCGGAGCGCCGGTGTGCGAGGGCTACTACTACGGCGGCACGCTCAACATCAGCATGACCGATCCGGCCGCCGGCATCACCACCGGGTTACGCACCTGGAGCGGGACCGGCCACGGTGCCTCGTACCAGTCGTGGCGCTGGAACGGGTCTTCCTGGGTCTATCTCGGCGTGCAGTCGGGCAGCGTGAGCCGCAGCCTGTCGAGCAGCGGCGCGGCGAATTTCGTCGCCGGCGCGAGCCTGCCCTCGGTGCCGGACTGGGGCTACTTCTACATCACCGCCACGAGGCCAGGCGACGGCCAATTCTCCGACCATGCGCTGCTTGACTCCTCGACCGCGAGCAGTACCGGCTGGTTCGCGCGCAACGAGTGGTATCGGCAGATCTATTACGCGATGGCTCCGAATCATGCGCCCGGCGGCACCCTTTCGTGCACCAGCGGCGGGACCTGTCTGCAGGTGACAAACCTCACCGACGCCTCCAAGCAGCGCGCGGTGCTCGCGCTCGCCGGCCGGGCGCTTTCGGCGCTGTCCCAGACGCAGCCCTCGGGCAACCTGCAGGATTACCTCGACAGCGCCGAGAACCGCAACTTGGATTCGATCTTCGTGCAATCGCCGGTCGGGAGCTCGTTCAACGATCGGTTCATTTCATTGAGCAAGAACCCTTGATGCGGAAGGAGCGGGGTTTCACGCTCACCGAGCTCGCGGTCGTCCTGGCAATCGTCGCGCTGCTGCTCGGCGGATTGCTCTATACGCTCTCGGCGCAAACCGACCAGCGCAACTTCGAAGAGACGCGCCGGCGCCTCGAGCTCGCGCGCGAGCTTCTGCTCTCGTTCGCGATCGTCAATGGGCGCCTGCCCTGCCCCGCGACGTCGACATCCAACGGCGACGAATCCCCCTCGGGCGGGGGGACGTGCACGGGGTATCTCCCGAACAGCGCGAACACCAACGGTTACCTGCCTGCCACCGCGATCGGATTCCGCTCCGTGGATGCGTCGGGATTCGCCACCGACTCCTGGGGCAACCGGCTGCGCTATGCGGTCGCGAGCAATGCGACCCAGCCGTCCGGCTCAACGAGCTGCGCTTCGCCATCGAACCCCGATGCCTTCACCACCACGACGAAGCTCAAATCGAACGGCATTTCGTGCGGCGCACTGGATCTGGTGATATGCAGCGCAACGCAAAACACGAATTCGGGAGTGTCGCCGCCGTCCTGCGGAACCTATGGCACCACCGGAGATGCTCGTCCGGTAACAAATCAGCGAACCGTCGTGGCAGTCGTGATTGCACAAGGGAAAAATACGTCATCCGGGTCGGGCGGCGCGGACGAAGCCGAAAACGTCGACAACGACGGCGTTTTCGTCTTCCACGAACCGCGTCCCACTGACGGACAGGGTGGTGAATACGACGACCAGCTCACCTGGATCTCTGTCGGCGAGCTCTACGGCAAGCTCATCGCCGCCGGCGTGCTGCCATGAAGCTCTGCGGAGCCACGAGCTCCGCAGGCCAGGTTCACTTGCTGGGCGGGTTCTTCTCCTTGCTGGCGACGAAGCTCACGCAGTCGCCCTGATTCTTGAAGACCCCGAATGTCTGCCAACCGCCGTTGAAACACTGCTCCTTGGTCGTGGGTAGCGTCGGCCGTGGCGGAGGACCAGAAGGCTGTGCCGCCGCCGGGCCGACCGCTGCGAAGGCGAAGACAATGATTGCGCCCCGAAGTAACGGTTTGAACATTCTCGTCGTGCTTGTCATGGTGCTGATCTCCTTTCTGCCCATTTGGAGCAGTTCCACATAGATATCATTGCGCTGCTGTCCTTTCCTGCCAATTTTGTGCAGTTGCACACAAAATAACATTCTACAGACCGCCGGGGCGGTTCAGGCGGCCGGTCCGCTCAGCGCGAAGCACACCTCGCCGTCGCGGTTTTCCGCGAGCGCCACCGCGTAGCCGCTCGCCTCGGCGTGGCGCGCGATGACCTTGCAAATTAGAAGACAGACTTCTTTCCTGGTGCGCGCCCTATTCGGACCGGCGCTTGCGGAGCAACAGGCGCAGGGTGGGCAGCGCCAGGCGGTCCTTCTCGCGGTCCGCCGCTTCCTTCGAGCGGACGATGTCTTCGAGCGCCGCCACCGGAACGATCAGGCCCTCGCCGAGATCGTACGCCACGGCGCGCGCCGAAAGCTCCGCGTAGCCGCCCGTCCCGGAAGGCTCGAACGACAGGTCCAGGTCGCCGAATCGCGTTGTCAGGTTGAGCAGCTTCACCCGTTGAAGGAACGCGGCATCGCAGGCGAATGCAAGTCCTTCCGGAGCGTCGGCGGTGCGGATCCTGGCGTCCATCTCCCGGAGGGCGTTCGCCAGCGATTCGAGATTCGCGACGTCGGGCGCGGGGCAGATGTCCGCATCGCGCGTCGGCAGCGGCGAGCCGTGAAGCGTCGCGCCAATTCCGCCGATGACGACGTAGCGTACGCGGTGTTGCGCCAGCGCCCGGAGCATCTCCTCCGGCCGGAAGCGCAGCACTCAAGACACCCTGGGAAGCGGCCTGGCGCGGTGCGCCCGTTCTTCAAATCCCAGCATGTCGAGCAGGCATTGCAGCCGCTCGCGCGGCGATGCCGCGAGCATCTGCGCGATCTGGTCTTCCCCGGCCACGGACCCCACCCCCATGTTCTCGAGCCTGGGATCGTCAGGCGACACGACTGGCGGCGGATCGGCGCGCATACGCGTCAGGATAGCACCGCGAGGTCCGTTCGGACGCGAGCCGGACCGGGTGGGCGGCGGCCCCCTGCCTCGTTCTAGGCCGGGACG
>JACOVA010000033.1 GCA_016177575.1 Betaproteobacteria bacterium | reverse complement strand
GTGGTTCCGGCCGGCACCGGGCAGACCGAGCTGCAGGTCGCCGCGATCCGCGACCTGGCAATCCGCGGCTACATCGGCACGCCGTCGTTCCTCAAGCTCATCGTGGAAAAGGCGGCGGAACTCAAGTGCGACATCTCCTCGCTCGCCAAGGCGCACGTCGGCGCCGAGTACCTGCCACCGGCGCTGAGGCAGGCGATGCTCGAGCGCGGCATCCGGGTGACGCAGAGCTACGGCACCGCGGACCTCGGTTCGATCGCGTACGAATCGCTCGCTGCCGACGGCTCGGTGAACCAAGGCATGATCCTGGACGAGGGCCTGCTGCTCGAGATCGTGCGCCCCGGCACCGGCAACCCGGTGCCGGCGGGTGAGGTCGGCGAGGTCGTGATCACGACCTTCAACCGCGACTACCCGCTGGTGCGCTTCGGCACCGGCGATCTGTCGGCGATCCTGCCGGGCGCGAGCCCGTGCGGTCGGACCAACACGCGCATCCGCGGCTGGATGGGACGCGCCGACCAGACCACCAAGGTGCGCGCCATGTTCGTCACCCCCAGGCAGGTGAACGAAGTGGTGCGCAGGCATGCCGAGATCCTGCGTGCGCGCCTGGTGGTCGAAGGCGAGACCGGCAACGACCGCATGACGCTCAGGTGCGAGGTGAAGGAGCGCCCGGCGGGCCTGGCCGAGGCCATCGTCGCCTCGATCCGCGAGCTCACCAAGCTGCGCGGCGAGGTCGAGCTGCTCGCGCCGGGCAGCTTGCCAAACGACGGCAAGGTGATCGAGGACGCGCGCAAGTACGGCTAGCCCTTGCGCGCGGCTGAGACGGGAAGGCCGTCCAGCCGTTGCATCTCCGGGTTCCTGATCACCGAAGGATTCGCAAGGAAAGCCTTCAGGAACTCGATTGAATCGGCGCCCCAGAACAGCTCGCCGTCGATCTCGAAGGTCGGCACGCCGAACACGCCGCGCCGCGCCGCGTCTTCGGTGTTTGTTCTGAGAGCGTCTTTTATCCGCGGGACGTTGAGCGCCTCGGTGGTCAGGCCAAAATCCCCGCAAAGCGAGGCGAATCGTCCCTGATCCGACGCATCCGCTCCCGTGGTCCAGATCGAATCGAATATCCTGTGCACTGCATCCGGCCCCGCGCCGCAGGCAATGGCGAGCCGCAGATGCGGCAGCGGGTTGAAGGGGTGCGCCGCAGGGTAGCGAAAGGGGATGCCGAGGCTCTGCGCCCGCCAGTGGCTCCAGCGGTAGGTGTAGCGGCGCTTGTCGGGCAGCTCGGCGGGACCCTTCTGGCCCCAGTGATTGAGCAGCCCGGCGAACAGCACCGGCCGGTACTCGATCGCGAGGCCGGGCGGCAGCTCCTGCAGGCGGTGCAGGCAGATGCAGGAGAAGGGCGAGACGAAATCGAAATACCAGATCGCGTTTCTCATGGGTTGATATGCTAGCGCCGGGAGGCCCGACATGCGTAAAGCGCAGAAATTCGCAACCCTCAAGTACTCGGCCGGCGGGCGCATCGCCCGCATCACGCTCAATCGGCCGGCGCGGCTCAACGCGATCGACGACCGCATGCCGCGCGAGATCCGGCGCGCGGTCGAGGCCGCCAACGACGACGACCGCGTGCACGTGATCGTGCTCGCGGGCGCCGGGCGCGCGTTCTGCGCTGGCTACGACCTGAAGCAGTTCGCCGAGGGCGACTCGACCAACCGCTGGACCCAGGACATGCCGTGGGACCCGATGCGCGACTACCGCGGCATGAAGGCCAACACCGACGATTTCTTCTCCATCTGGCGCAGCTACAAGCCGGTGATCTGCAAGGTGCACGGCTACGCGGTCGCCGGCGGCAGCGACATCGCGCTGTGCGCCGACATCGTGATCATGGAGGAAGGCGCGCGCATCGGCTACATGCCGGCGCGCGTCTGGGGCTGCCCCACGACCGCGATGTGGGTCTACCGCATCGGCGCCGAGAAGGCGAAGCGCATGCTGTTGACGGGCGATACGGTGGATGGCAAGACCGCCGAGCGAATGGGCCTCGTGTACCAGGCAGTGCCCTCGAGCATCCTGGACAAAACCGTCGACGCGCTGGCGCGGCGCATGGCCGGGGTGCCGAAGAACCAGCTCATGATGCAGAAGCTCATGATCAACCAGGCCTACGACAGCATGGGGCTCGCCGGCACGCAGATGATCGCGACCCTCTTCGACGGCATCACGCGGCATTCCCCGGAAGGCCTGTGGTTCAAGCGCCTCGCCGAGCGGCGCGGGTTCCACGAAGCGGTGAAATGGCGCGACAGCGGCAAACCAATCGGGAGATAGCGATGGCGAACTATGCGGGAATCATGACGGGCGAGCTCTCGACGCGCACGCGCGATTTGCTGGTGCGCTACCGCAGGATTGCGATGGTGGGAGTTTCGGCGAACCCGACCCGGGCGAGCTACCGCGCGCTCGTGCACATGAGGAGCAAGGGCTATACCGTGTACCCGGTCAATCCGGGCGCCGCGGAGGTGCTCGGGTTGCGCTGCTACCGCTCGCTGGCGGAGATCGGCGAGCCGGTCGATATCGTCGACATCTTCCGGCGCGGCGACACGGTAATGCCGCTGGTGGCCGAAGCGCACGCCATCGGAGCGCGCGTATTCTGGATGCAGATCGGCGTCATCAATGAGGCGGCGGCGCGCGCGGCGGCGAGCGCCGGCATGGACGTGGTGGCCGACCGCTGCGTCAAGATCGAGCACTGCCGCTTTTTCGGCAAGAAGGACTACGGCCTCGATGTGGTGGGCCTTTCGACCGGCATCATCACCGCACGCCGCTACGACTGCGTGTTCGAGAAAGGAGGGCGCCATGGCTGACAAGTTCGATTTCGGCTTCGAAACGCGCATGCTGCACGCGGGACAGGTGCCGGACCCGGCAACTGGCGCGCGCGCGGTGCCGATTTACCAGACCACCTCTTTCGTCTTCGAGGACACCGAACACGCCGCGCATCTGTTCGCGCTCAACAAGTTCGGCAACATCTACACCCGCATTTCGAATCCGACCACCGCGGCGTTCGAGGAGCGCGTCGCCTCCCTCGAGGGCGGAGTCGGCGCGCTTGCCGCCGCATCAGGACAGGCGGCGCAGCTGGTCGCCATTACCACGCTGCTCAAGGCGGGCGACGAGATGGTGTCCGCGAATACGCTCTACGGCGGCACCTACAACCAGTTCGCGCTCACCTTCAAGCGCTTCGGCATCGACGTCAAGTTCGTGGATACTGCGGACCCTGCGAATTTCGAGCGCGCGATCACGCCGCGCACGCGGCTGCTCTATGGCGAGACCATCGGCAATCCCAAGGGCGACGTGTTCCCGATCGCCGAGGTGGCCGAGATCGCACGCGCGCATCGCATTCCGCTGATGGTGGACAACACGTTCGCCTCGCCCTACCTGTGCCGGCCGATCGAGCACGGCGCCGACATCGTCGTGCATTCGGCGACCAAGTTCATCGGCGGTCACGGCACCTGCATCGGCGGCATCATCGTGGACGGCGGCAGCTTTCGCTGGGACAACGGCAGCTTTCCCGAGATGGTCGAGCCTTCGCCCGGCTATCACGGCATGCGCTACTGGGAGACTTTCGGCAATTTCACGTTCATCCTGAAGGCGCGCGTGGAGATGATGCGCGACCTCGGCGCCTGCATGAGCCCGTTCAACGCCTTCCTGTTCTTGCAGGGACTGGAAACGCTCTCGATGCGCATGCAGCGCCATGCCGCGAACGGCAAGGCGGTGGCGGAGTGGCTGGTGAAGCACCCACTGGTACCCTGGGTGAATTACGCCGGGCTCGCCTCGAGCCCGTATCACGAGCGGGCGAAGAAGTACCTCCCCGGCGGCGCGGGCTCGATCTTCACCTTCGGCATCAAGGGCGGGCGGGCGGCGGGGCGGCGCTTCATCGAGGCGGTGAAACTGCACTCGCACCTCGCCAACGTCGGCGACGCGAAGAGCCTCGTGATCCATCCCGCGAGCACGACGCACCAGCAACTCAGCGACGAGGAGCAGGTCGCAGCCGGCATCGGGCCCGACATGATCCGCATCTCGGTGGGGTTGGAGAACCACGAGGACCTGCTGTGGGACCTCGACCAGGCGCTTGTCGCATCGCAGAAGGGGGATTGAACATGACAGTGCGGATCGAGAAAAAGGGCAAGGTGTGGACTGTGATCCACTCGCGCCCGCAGGCGAGGAACGCGATGGACCCGGAGAGCGCGGACGCGCTGGTCGACGCTTTCGTCTCGTTCAACCGTGACCGGGAGGCCGCGGTCGCGGTGCTGTGGGGCGAGGGCGGCGCATTCTGCTCCGGCTGGGACCTGAAGTACGGCGCCTCGCTGATGGAGGATCCTGCGCCGCTCGAGGCGATCGCCTATCCGCTCGACGATCGCGTGAAGGAGAACGGCCAGCTGCCGCGCGGGCCGCTCGGTCCGACGCGGCTCGAGCTCGACAAGCCCGTGGTCGCCGCGGTCGCCGGGCCGGCGGTCGCGGGCGGCTTCGAACTCGCGCTCTGGTGCGATGTGCGGGTGATGGAGCAATCCGCCTACTTCGGCGTCTACTGCCGGCGCTGGGGCGTGCCGCTCATTGACGGCGGCACCGTGCGGCTGCCCCGCATCGTCGGCACCGGTCGCGCGCTCGAGATCATTCTTACCGGGCGCAAGGTGCCGGCCGAGGAGGCGCTGCGCATCAACCTGTGCGAGCAGGTCGTGCCCACTGGCAAGTCTCGCGAGCACGCGGAGGCGATGGCGCACGAGATCGCGCGCTTCCCGCAAGCCTGCACGCGCGCCGACCGGCGCTCGGTCTACGCGCAGCAGGGGCAGACGATCCGCGAGGGGATGCGCCGCGAGTGGTACAACGGCATTCCCGCCTTCCATGCCGAAGGCGCCGCGGGCGCGGCGCGCTTCGCCTCGGGCAAGGGGCGGCACGGCGACTTTGGCGACATCTAGGCCGGCGCAAGCAAGCCGCGCGCAGGTCGACTATCCCGGGAGCATCCGCCTAGAATTGCGGGGTTCGATGCAAAACCAGGCGATCACTCGCAGGCTGGCCGCGATCCTCTGTGCCGACGTGCAGGGCTACAGCCGCCTCATGGGCGCGGACGAGGAGGGCACGCTGCGCGCCCTGAAGGCCTCGCACGAGGTGATGCGCGACCTCATCGCCCGGCACCACGGGCGCGTGGTGAACGCGCCGGGCGACTCCGTGCTCGCCGAGTTCACGAGCGTCGTCGACGCCGTGACCTGCGCCGCGGCGATCCAGGAAGAGCTCGCCCGCCGCAACGCCGGCGCCCCGCAGGAGAACCGGATGGCGTTCCGCATCGGCGTCAACCTCGGCGACATCATGGTCGAGGGCGACGAGATCTACGGCGACGGAGTCAACGTCGCCGCGAGGCTGGAATCGCTCGCCGAGGGCGGCGGCATCTGCCTCTCGGGCAGCGCCCACGAGCAGGTGGAGGGCAAGCTCAAGCTCGCTTTCGAGGACCTCGGCGAGAAGGAGGTGAAGAACATCGCGCGGCCGGTGCGGGTGTACCGTGTGCTGCGCGACTCGAGCGCCGGGCGCGCCGCACGGCGCGTGGCCAAGGCGCCCGCCTCCGCGGACAAGCCGTCGATCGCGGTGTTGCCCTTCGAGAACATGAGCGATGACGCCGGGCAGGAATATTTCAGCGACGGCATCACCGAAGACATCATCACCGATCTCTCCAAGCTGTCGGGGCTGTTCGTCATTGCGCGCAACTCCACCTTCACCTTCAAGGGCAAGCCCGCGGACGTGCGCGAGGTCGGAACGCGCTTCGGCGTCAGCCACGTGCTCGAAGGCAGCGTGCGGCGCGCCGGCGGACGCGTGCGCGTCACGGCGCAGCTGCTGCAGGCCGCTACCGGCCACCATGTCTGGGCCGAACGCTACGACCGCGACCTCAAGGACGTCTTCGCCGTCCAGGACGAGATCACGCGCAAGATCGTCTCCGCGCTCGACGTGAAGCTGTTGCGCGGCGAGCAGGCGAACCTGTGGCGGCAGTCGCTGCGCGATCCCGAGGCCCTGGACGCGTACTACAAGGGACTCGACTACCTGAACCGCATCACGCGCGAAGCCAACGACGAGGCGGCACGCTGCTTCGAGCAGGTGATGCGCATCGAGCCCGATTCCCCGCTCGGGCATCTGGGCATGGCGTGGACCCAGCTCAGCGCCTCGCGCTATGGCTGGGGCGACGCAGGCTCGCTCGAACGCGCGGCGCGTCTCGCGCGCAAGGCTCTGGAGCTGGACGAAACCTGCGCCGACGCCCATGCGCTCCTCGGCTACCATAGCCTGCTGCTGGGCAAGCACGACCAGGCGATCGCCGCCGGAGAGCGCGCGGTGGCGCTCAGCCCCAGCCACGCCGACAACGCGGCGAATCTCGCCTGCTCGTACGCGGTGTCGGACCGGCCCGCCGACGCCATTGCGCTCCTGCGCAAGGCGATGCGCCTCAGCCCTGTGTACCCGGCGTGGTATCTCAACATTCTCGGCTTCGCGCATAACCGCCTGGGGCAGTACGACGAGGCCGAGGACGTGCTGAGCCTCGCGCTGCAGCGCGAGCCCGCCTATTCCGAATGCCGCCTGATCCTCGCCGCAGCGCATCACGCCCGCGGACGCATCGAGGACGCGCGCCGCGAGGCCGCGGAGGTGCTGCGCCGCGACCCCGCTTTCCGGCTGAGCGCCCTGCAGGCCCGGCTCTCGATCGTCAAAGACCGCGACCTGGTCGAACGCTTCGTCGGGCTGCTGCGCGAGCTGGGTCTCGAGTAGGCGCGATCTCTAGTCGCGCAGGTAGCCCCAGGCGTGCAGCCGGTCGCTGTCCTCTTCCAGCCACCGGTCGCCGATGTCGTCGCGGTAGTACATGTGCGGGATCATGACGTTGCGCACGCGGTTGTAGGCCATGCGCTGCGCCTGCTTCATGGTCGGCCCGGTGCCGCAGACCAGCAGCGCCACCCCCGAGGTGCCGGTGACCAGCCACTCGCCGTCGACCGCCTTCACGTCCTCGATGTGGAAGCCCTCGCGGCTCGGCGTCTTGAACAGGATCACCGAGTCCTTCGAGATCGTCTCCAGCGTCTCCATGTCGCGGTAAGGGAAGGGCGGCACGACGATGCGCACGCCGATCTGGAAGCCGCTGCGCGCGCGCAGGCGTGCGAGCGAGCCGTCCGCGAGCTTCTGCAGCAGCTCGCCCATCGGCGTGAGCAGCCCCTCCTGCTGGATGCTGATGGTCGGATAGCCGAAGCGCGAGGTGAATTCCAGGGGATAGATGCCGTTGTTGTTGACGATGCAGTTGACGTCGATGTAGCCGGTGTAGCGCTCTTCCGCCAGCTTTGCTTCCATCTTCTTCAGCGTCGCGTTGAAGATCTTGTTCGGCTCGCCCCAGAACATCGAGGTGCCCATCTCCCCGGTGGGCGGCCCGATGTCGCCGGGAAAGAGCTTCTTGTGCTCGAAGTTGACGTTGATCGGCGTGACGAACTCCTTGCCGTTGAAGAAGGCGCCGGTCGCGACCTCGATGCCGACCACGCGGCGCTGCAGCTGGAACTCCTTGATCTTCTCCGACCAGACGCGCTTGTAGTCCGATAGCACCTGGACCACGTCGCGGCCGTCCTCCTCCTCGCCGACGAACAGCAGCCCCTTTTCGTTCGCCGCCGCACCGCTCGGCTTGATCACGTAGCGGTTCGGGTTCGCGCTCACGTAGGCGATCGCCTCGTCGAACGAGGTGAAGTTCTCCTGCGGGATGATGCCGATGCCGGCGTTCTTCAGCTCCTGCTGCCCGAAGCCGCGGTCGTCCTCCAGCCGGTCGGTGTAGGCGGAGCCGCCGACCACCGGCTTGCCCGCCTTGCGCAGCTCCTCGGCCATCGCGCCCATGCCGAGCACGTCGTCGAACACGACCACGTCGGCCCAATCGACCTCCTGCTTCCAGTCGCCGGTCTTGGCGACGAAGCCGTCGCCGATCTCCTTCTCCTCGGGGTCCTCGATCCAGAGCTTGCTCTCGTGCCCTTCCTTCATCACCTGCCAGGCGATGTCGGCGATGAGGCCGGTATAGGAGACGAAGAGGAACTTCGTGGTCATGCGCCTGTATCCATGGTACCGCGAGGATCCGCATCGGACGAAGAAGCCGGGCGCTCAACCTGCCGCGTGGGCAATTCGGCCATCACGCGCGCGTGCTCCGCCTCGCTCATCGAGCTCCAGCGCGCAATCTCGTCGAGCGTTCGCGCGCAGCCCCGGCAGTAGCGCCCTGCGTCGTCCATCACGCAGACCTTGTTGCAGGGGCTGATCAAGGCTTTCGTTTGGCGATGATCGCCCTCGCGACCTTCGAGGAGGATTCTCTCTTCAGGAAGCTGCAGATCCACTGCCCGGTATCCACCAGGCGGTCCAGGTCGATCCCGGTCTCGATCCCCAGCCCATGCAGCAGGTAGACCACGTCCTCGGTCGCGACATTGCCCGAGGCGCCCTTGGCGTAGGGACAGCCGCCCAGGCCCGCCACCGAGGCGTCGAAGGTCGCGACGCCGAGCTCCATCGAGGCGTAGATATTGGCGAGCGCCTGGCCGTAGGTGTCGTGGTAATGGCCGGCGAGCTGTGCCGCCGGAACGCGCTTCGCGCAGGCCTCGATCATCGCCTGCGTCCGGCCGGGCGTGCCTACGCCTATGGTGTCGCCGAGCGACACCTCGTAGCAGCCCATGTCATGCAGCGCGCCCGCGACCGCACCCACTTTGCCGGGCTCGACCTCGCCTTCGTAGGGACAGCCCACCACGCAGGAGATATAGCCTCTGACCTTGATTTTTGCATTCAAGGCATTTTTTATTACCGGCTCGAAGCGCTGCAGGGATTCGGCGATGGAGCAGTTGATGTTCCTCTTCGAAAAAGTCTCCGACGCCGCGCCGAACACCGCCACCTCGGTCGCGCCCGCGGCCAGCGCCGCCTCGAAACCCTTCAGATTCGGCGTCAGCACCGGATAGGCAACGCCGGGCCGGCGGCGGATGCGCTCCAGCACCTCGGTGTGGTCGGCCATCTGCGGAATCCATTTCGGCGACACGAAGGCGGTCGCCTCGACCGCCGGCAGGCCCGCATCGGCGAGGCGCTCGATCAGCTCGAGCTTCACCTCGGTCGGCACCTCGGCCTTCTCGTTCTGCAGGCCGTCGCGCGGCCCCACCTCGACGATGCGCACGTGCGCGGGAAGGCTCATGCGGCCTCCAGCTCCAGAAGATCGGCGCCCTCAGCCACCTGCTCCCCGGCCTTGAAGAAGATGCGGCGCACCCTGCCCTCGTGCGGCGCGGTGATGGTGTGCTCCATCTTCATCGCCTCGAGAATCAGCAGCGGCGCGCCACGGGCCACCTGCGCGCCCGGCTGCACCAGCACCTGCAGGATCCTGCCCGGCATCGGCGCGGCGAGCGACCCGGCTACCTCGTCGTCGCCGGCGGCCGAGTGCTCGTCGTGCACCGCGAGCACGCGGTGCGCGCCGTCCCGGAAGAGATGCCAGTCGCCGCCGTCGCGCACCGTGCGCACGCCGCAGGCCGTGTTCTTCACCTCGTTGCCGTCCACCGCAAGTCGCAAGCCCTCCGGGAGAAAATGGATCTGCACCCTGCGGATCGCGTCCCCGTCCTTGAACGCGATTTCGTGATGCGAGCCGAGATTGAGCCGCCAGCCGTCGACCCGGCTCCAGGGCGAGTGCGGATCGCCCGAGGCCTGCGCGCGCGTCGCGGCCTGCGCCTGCTCGGCGCCCAGCTCGGCGAACGCCGCGGCGGCGAGCTCTTCGTCGCTCGCCGGGCGCTCGGCCGGGAAGAGCTCGGCGGCGCAGCGCTCGATCAGGCCGGTATCGAGATCGGCCGAGGCGAACGCTTTGCTCGCTGCGACGCGTCCCAGGAACTCTACGTTGGTCGCGACGCCGATGATCTCGCATTGCGCGAGCGCGGCGCGCATGCGCGCAAGCGCAGTGGCGCGATCCTCGCCCCAGACGATCAGCTTGGCGAGCATCGGGTCGTAGTGCGGCGTGACCACATCCCCCTGGCGCACGCCCGAATCCACGCGCGCCGGCTGCGCGGAAAAGCGCACATGCCGCAACGTCCCCGTCGAGGGCAGGAAGCCCTTGTCCGGGTTCTCCGCATAGATCCGCGCCTCGATGGCATGGCCTTTCATTTGAATTTCATCTTGTTGCAAAGGTATTGGATCTCCCGCTGCTATCGCGAGTTGCCAACTGACGAGATCCAAACCGGTGATCAGCTCGGTCACCGGATGCTCGACCTGCAGGCGTGTGTTCATCTCCATGAAGTAAAAGGCCCCGTCTGCGCCGGCGATGAATTCGACCGTCCCGGCACCGACATAGCGGATAGCCTTGGCGGCGGCGAGCGCCGCGCCCGCGATCTCGCTTCGCCTGGCGGGCGAAAGACCCGGCGCCGGGGCCTCTTCGAGCACCTTCTGGTGGCGCCGCTGCACCGAGCAGTCGCGCTCGAACAGGTGGACGAGATTGCCATGGCGGTCGCCGAACACCTGCACCTCGATGTGGCGCGAGCGCTCCAGGTACTTTTCCAGCAGCACGCGGTCGTCGCCGAACGCCGCTTTCGCCTCGCGCCGCGCCGAATCGAGCGCTGCGCCGAACGATGCCGCGTCCCGCACCACCCGCATGCCCTTGCCGCCGCCGGCGGCGGCGGCCTTGACGAGGACCGGATAGCCGAGCTTGGCGGCCTGCTCGGCGAGAAACGCGCTGTCCTGCCTGCCGCCATGGTACCCGGGCACGAGCGGCACGCCGGCATTCTCCATCAGGCGCTTGGCCGCCGCCTTGTCGCCCATCGCGGCGATCGCCTCGGGCGTCGGGCCGATGAAGACGATCCCGGCGGCTGCGCAAGCGCGTGCGAATTGCTCGCTCTCGGACAGGAACCCATAGCCCGGGTGTATTGCCTCGGCGCCGGTTGCGCGCGCCGCGGCAAGCAGCGCCTCGATGTCGAGGTAGCTCTTGCGCGCGGGCGGCGGGCCGATGCGCCGCGCCTCGTCGGCCAGGGCCACGTGCCGCGCGTCGCGGTCGGCGTCCGAGTAAACCGCCACGGTGCGCACGCCCATGGCGCGCGCGGTGGCAATGATCCGGCAGGCGATTTCGCCGCGATTCGCGATCAGGATCTTGTCGAACATGTCAGCGCCTGGGCCGCAGCCAGGCAGGCTTGCGCTTTTCCAGGAACGAGGCGATCCCCTCTTTTCCTTCGGGGGAGACGCGGATCTCGGCGATGCGCTTGGCGGTGTCGTCGATCAAGCCATCCGCGATCGGGCCGCCGCGCGACACCGCGCCGATCAGGTCCTTGATCTTGCGGTGCGCCTCGGGCCCGCCCTGGACGAGGTGCTGGAGGATTTCCTCCAGGTCCGCGTCGAGCTTGCCCGGCGCCGAGACCTTGGCGAGCAGCCCGAGTCGATGCGCTTCGTCGGCGCCGAAGCGCTCGGCGGTGAGGAAATAGCGCCGCGCCGCCCGCTCGCCCATCGCACGCACGACGTAGGGGCTGATGGTCGCGGGCGAGAGCCCGAGCTTGACCTCGGTGAGGCAGAACTCCGCCTCGGGCGCGCCGATCGCGATGTCGCAGGCGGCGACCAGGCCTACGCCCCCGGCGTAGGCTGGGCCATGCACGCGCGCGACGGTCGGCTTGGGCAGCCGGTCGAGCGATTTCAGCATGCGCGCGAGCGCGCGCGCGTCGGCGAGATTCTGCTCGTAGCCGTAGCCCGCCATGCGCTTCATCCAGTTGAGGTCCGCCCCCGCGCAGAAGGCGCTGCCCGCGCCCGCGAGCACCACGGCTCGAACTGTCCCGTCCTGTTCCAGTTCCGACAAGATCTTGCTCAAATTCGAGATCAAAAGGTCATCAAAGGCATTGCGGACCTCGGCGCGATTGAGCGTCACCACGGCCACGCCGTCTCTTTTTTCTACGATCGGATTCTCGGCCATGGCTTTCTCAGGCGATGCTCGCTTCGCAGGTCACTTCGCTCTTCACCGAATTCGCGATGAAGCAGCGTTGGTGCGCGTCGTGGTGCAGGCGCGCGTGCTCCTCGGCGCCGGGTGGCGTGCCGGCGAAGGACACGGCGGGCCTCAGCGTCACGCGCGTCATCGCGGCGACGCCCGCAGCGTTCTTCTCCAGTATCCCGCAAGCCTCATCGACGTAGCGCACCACGGTCAGCTTGGCCCTGCTGGCGAGGTGCAGAAACCACAGCATGTGGCAGGCGGAAAGCGAAGCCACGAAGGCCTGCTCCGGGTCCACTCCGTGGGCGGCGGGCACCGTAGCCGGGATGTTTGCGGCCGCGGCATTGCCGGGGACCCGGATGCCGCCGTCGAATTCCATGCCGTGGGCCCTCGAGTAAGACTGGTACTCGAATGCGCCCTTCAGCTCCCATTCCACCTTCGCACGATGCTCCGACATTGCGGCCTGCCTCCGGATTACATTCTGAACACGCCGAACCTGGTTTCTTCGATCGGCGCATTGAGGCAGGCCGAGATCGCAAGGCCGAGCAGGCGGCGCGTCTCGGCCGGGTCCACCACGCCGTCGTCCCAGAGCCGCGCGCTCGCATAGTAAGGGTGGCCCTGGCGCTCGTACTGCTCGAGGATCGGGGCCTTGAATCGGCTTTCTTCCTCGGCCGACTTGAAGCTTCCCCGCACCGTTGCCAGCACGCTCGCTGCCTGCTCCCCGCCCAGCACCGAGATGCGCGCGTTCGGCCACATCCACAGGAAGCGCGGCGAGTAGGCGCGCCCGCACATGCCGTAGTTGCCGGCGCCGAAGGAGCCGCCCAGGATCAGAGTGAACTTGGGCACGCGCGCGGTGGCGACGGCGGTCACCATCTTGGCGCCGTCCTTGGCGATTCCGCCCGCCTCGTACTTCCTGCCGACCATGTAGCCGGTGATGTTCTGCAGGAACAGCAGCGGGATGCCGCGCTGGCAGGCGAGCTCGATGAAATGCGCGGCCTTGAGCGCCGACTCGGAAAACAGCACGCCGTTGTTGGCGAGAACCGCGACCGGGTAGCCGTGCAGGTGCCCGAACCCGGTCACCAGCGTGGTGCCGTAGTTCTGCTTGAATTCGTCCAGCTCCGAGCCGTCCAGGATTCGCGCCAGCACCTCGCGCACATCGTAGGGCTTGCGCACGTCGGCCGGAATGATTCCGTAGATCTCCTCTGCGGGATACAGGGGATCCTTCGGTTCTTCCAGCTGTAGACCCACTTTCTTGATGAAATTCAAATTCGCCACAATTCTTCGCACGATCGAAAGCGCGTGCGCGTCGTTGAGCGCGTAGTGATCGGCGACGCCGGAGACGCGCGTATGCACCTCGGCCCCGCCCAGCTCCTCGGCAGTGACGATCTCGCCGATCGCCGACTTCACCAGCGGCGGCCCGCCGAGGAAAATGCTGCCCTGGCCCTTGACGATGATCGATTCGTCCGACATCGCGGGGACGTAGGCGCCGCCCGCGGTGCACGACCCCATGACGCAGGCGATCTGCGGAATCCGCGCCGCCGACATGTTGGCCTGGTTGTAGAAAATGCGCCCGAAATGCTCGCGGTCGGGAAACACCTCGTCCTGGTTGGGCAGGTTGGCGCCGCCGGAATCGACCAGATAGATGCACGGCAGGCGATTCTGCGCCGCGATCTCCTGCGCGCGCAGGTGCTTTTTCACCGTCATCGGGAAATAGGTGCCGCCCTTCACCGTGGCGTCGTTGCACACCACCATGCATTCGCGTCCCGATATGCGCCCGATGCCGGTGAGGATCCCGGCGCCCGGCGCCTCGCCGCCGTACATGCCGTAGGCGGCGAGCTGGCCGACCTCGAGAAACGGCGAGCCGGGGTCGAGCAGGACGCGCACCCGGTCGCGCGCGAGCAGCTTGCCGCGCGCGACGTGCTTCGCGCGCGCGGCTTCGTCGCCGCCGGCCGCGATCGCCGCCGCCTTTTGCCTGAGGTCCTCGACCAGGCCGCGCATGCGACGCTCGTTCTCGCCAAACTCCGCCGAGCGCGTATCGAGCTGGCTCCTGAGGGTCGGCATCAGCCGCCCTCCAGTGCCCGGCCGATCACCAGGCGCTGGATGTCGCTCGCGCCCTCGTAGATCTGGCAGACGCGCACGTCGCGCCAGATGCGCTCCACCGGGAAGTCCGAAACGTAGCCGTAGCCGCCGTGGATCTGGATCGCGTCCGAGCAGACCTTCTCGGCGATTTCCGACGCGAACAGCTTCGCCATCGAGGCCTCCTTCAGGCACGGCACGCCGGCGTCGCGCAGTTGCGCCGCGTGCAGATAGAGCTGGCGCGCGGCCTCGATGCGCGTCGCCATGTCGGCGAGCCGGAAACTCACCGCCTGGTGCTCGCGCAGCCTCTTGCCCATGCTCTTGCGCTCGCCTGCATAGGCGAGCGCGGCCTCGAAGGCGCTGCGCGCCATTCCAGTCGACTGCGCCGCGACGTTGACGCGGCCGGATTCGAGGTTGGCGAGCGCGATGCGGTAGCCGAGACCCTCCTCGGCGAGCCGCTGCGCCGCGGGCACCCTGCAGTTTTCGAGCACGATCTGCGCGGTGTCGGAGGCGCGCTGGCCCGCCTTGTCCTCGATGCGCGCCACCACGTAGCCGGGCGTGGCGGTGGGCACGACGAAGGCGCTGATGCCCTTCTTGCCCGCCGACTTGTCGGTGACGGCGAAGACGATCGCGAGGTCGGCGTTCTTTCCGGAGGTGATGAACTGCTTGACGCCGTTCAGGACATAGTCCGGGCCCGACTTTTCGGCGCGCGTCGTGATCGCCGATGCATCGGATCCCGCCTGGGGCTCGGTGAGGGCGAATGCGCCGAGCATCTCGCCGCGTGCCAGGGGCTTGAGAAACATCTCCTTCTGCGCCGCGTCGCCGTAGCCGAGCACGATGCCGGCGGCGAGGTTGTTGACCTGCACGATGGTCGAGGTCGCGCCGTCGCCGGCCGCGATTTCCTCGATCGCGATCGCGAGCGCCGTGCCGTCCATTCCGGCGCCGTCCCATTGCTCCGGAATCGCGACGCCCGCGAGGCCGAGCGCCGCGAGCCCGGCAAGCTCCTCGCGGGGAAAATGCTTCTCGCGGTCCCAGCGCGCCGCGTTCGGCGCCAGGCGCTCGCGCGCGAAGCGCCGCACCGCGTCCCGGATCTGCTCGTGATGGGGCGAGAGCGGCATCGCTAGATGCGGGCGTAGGTCAGGGTGTGATGGCTGTAGAGCCTGCCGTCGCCGTCGTGGCACTCGGCAACGCCGTAGATGCGCCGGCCGCCGAACTTGAGAATCTTCGCCGTGCAGTAGACGTTCCTGCCGTTGGCCGGGCTGAGGAACGCCGTGTTCAGCTCCGCGGTGAGCGCGTCGTGCTCCAGGCCGATGCGCGCCTTGATCGCCACCCACATGGCGCAGTCGGCGGCCGCCATCAGCGCCGGGCCGTTAATGATGCCCCCGGGGCGCTCGAGCGCGCGCCGGTGCGGCAGCTCGAGCGTGCACTCGCCGTCGCCGACCGTGGTCACGCGGAAGCCCCAGGGACGCAGGAACTTCGCGCGATCCAGCATCGCCTGGAGGCTTCGCTTGCTGGTTTTTTTTCTATTCATTCCATGGAAGATCAAACCAGCTCGATTGCCATGGCAGTCGCCTCGCCGCCGCCGATGCAGAGCGAAGCGACGCCGCGCCTGCCGCCGTATTTCCTGAGCGCGCCGATCAGGGTCACCAGGATGCGCGCGCCGGAGGCGCCGATCGGGTGGCCGAGCGCGCAGGCACCGCCGTGCACGTTGACCTTGTCGTGCGGCAGGCCGTGCTCCTTCATCGCCGCCATGGTGACCACCGCGAAGGCCTCGTTGATCTCGTAGAGATCGACCTTGCCGGCTGTCCAGCTGGTTTTTTCAAACAGTTTCTCTATGGCGCCGACCGGCGCCGTCGTGAACCACGCGGGCTCCTGCGAGTGGGTCGAGTGGCCGACCAGTGTCGCGAGCGGCGCGAGGCCGCGCTGCTCGGCGCTGGAGCGGCGCATCAGCACGAGCGCGGCCGCGCCGTCGGAGATCGAGGAGGAGTTCGCCGCCGTCACCGTGCCGTCCTTGCGGAAGGCGGGCTTGAGCGTGGGGATCTTCTCCAGGTTCGCCTTGAACGGCCCCTCGTCCATCTCTACGAACTTCTGCTCCTTGCCCGACTTGAGCGCGATCGGCGTGGTCTCCCAGGCGAACCAGCCTTCGCGATTTGCTCTTTGAGCTCTTTTCAAGGATTGAATTGCAAACTCATCCTGGGATTCGCGAGAAAACTCGTACTTCTGCGCGCAGTCCTCCGCAAACGTGCCCATCAGGCGCCCTTTGTCGTAGGCGTCTTCCAGCCCGTCGTAGAACATGTGGTCGAGCACCTGGGCGTGCCCCATGCGCAGGCCGGCGCGCGCCTTGGGCAGCAGGTAGGGCGCGTTGGTCATCGACTCCATTCCGCCGGCCACGAAGATCTCCGCCGAACCGGCAAGCAGCGCGTCGTGCGCGAGCATCGCCGCCTTCATCCCGGAGCCGCACATCTTATTCAGCGTGGTGCATCCTGCGGCGAGCGGCAGTCCGGCGCCGAGCGAAGCCTGGCGCGCGGGCGCCTGGCCCTGGCCTGCGGGGAGCACGCAGCCCATGATCACTTCCTGTACCGCCTCGGGCGCGAGCTTGGCGCGTTCGACCGCGGCGCGGATCGCCGCGGCGCCGAGCTCGTGCGCGGCGAAGCCCTTCAGCTCGCCCTGGAATGCGCCCATCGGAGTGCGCGCGCAGGAGACGATGACGACCGGATCGTTTTGCATGATTAGTCCTTTAGAAATGATGCGGCTCCGCGGATCGCGGATACTGTTTCTTCATCTAAAACCTTGATCAATTCAGCTGCCGGCATCGCCCTTGAAAGCGGAGCGGCCTGGCCGGCCCACAGCGCGATGAAATCGGGCTTGCCGGCCCGCGCGGAGGCCTGGCGCAGCTTGCCGGTGACGCTATTCTGCGCCGGAAAGGCGAGCTGCGGCGCGTTCTTCGCGTTCATCTCGGTGATGAAGCGGTTGGCGAGCCCGCGCGCCGGCTTGCCCGAGAACTTCTCGGTGAGGCGGGTATCGTCCTCGCGCGCCGCGAGCAGCGCATCCTTGTGCGCTTGCGGCGCGCTGCTCTCGGGGCAGGGGATGAAGGCGGTGCCGAGCTGCGCCGCCTGCGCGCCGAGCGCGAGCGCGGCCGCGATCCCGGCGCCGTCCATGATGCCGCCCGCCGCGACCACCGGCACGCGCACCGCGCGCACGATCAGGCGCACCAGCGCGAGCGTGCCGGTGAGCGACTGGTAGGGATCGCGCAGGTACGAGCCGCGATGCCCGCCCGCCTCGCCGCCCTGCGCGATCACGAAATCGAAGCCGAGCGACTCCAGGCGCTTCGCCTCGGCGACGCAAGTCGCGCTGCCGCCGAGGAGAATTGCCTTGGCCTTTACTCTCTTGAGTCTTTCTTCGGGAAGCGCGGCGAGGTGGACCGTGAAAACCCTTGGTCGAATCTCCTCGACCGCATCGAGCTGGGCTTCCAGATCGGGCGCGTAGGGCGCATTCACCGGCTCGGGCGGCGGCAGGCCGAGCTCCTTGTAGTAGCCGGCGACGGCCTCGAGCGCGCCGCGCTGCGCGGCCGCGTCGATCTGCTGCGGCTGCGCCGAGGTGAACAGATTGATGCCAAAGGGCCGGTCGGTCTTCGAGCGCACCCACGCCGACTGCTTCTTCATCTCCTCGGGCTGCGTGGCGGCGAAGCCGAAGGAGCCGAGCGCCCCCGCGCCGGAGCAGGCCGCGACCAGCTCCTGCGTGGTCGGGCCGCCGGCCATCGGCGCCTGGATGATAGGCACGGAGATGCCGAACTTCTCCGAAAGTGGCGTCGCGAGCTTCATCGGCCGAGCTCGTAGCTGCAAAGGCGCTCGCGGCCGCGCGCGACGATTTCCGGCGGGAAGACGGTGGATTTGCGCGTTTCGCCGTCCACGTGCACGCCGGTGATGACGCACACCGCCGCAATCTCGCCCGACTGCGCCTCGCGCATCTCGTGCACGAACTTGACGACTTTCTCGCGGATCTCGAGCACGCCCGAGCGCACCGCGACCACGTCGCCGGCGCGCAGCTCGCGCCGGTAGGTGATGTTCTGCTGTACCGCCGCCATGGTGCGCTTCGTTTCCCGCAGGAAGGAGGGCGTGACCCCGATCCCGGCGAAGAAGTTCCAGGTCGCCTCGTCGAACTTGCCGACGTACCACATGACGTTCATATGGCCCATGTGGTCGCAGTGCCACGGATACACTGCACCGCGGTAGGTTTCGAACATCGCGCTCACGCGTGCTCCTTCGTACGGCCGAGGTCGCGCAGCAGGCCGTCCTCCAGGTCGTAGATCCAGCCATGCACCGCGAGGGGCTGGCCGGCGAGCCAGGCGTCCTGCACCACAGTCGCCTCACAGACGTGGCGCACTTGCGCGATGACGTTCAACTCGCACAGGCGTCGCTCGCGCGCCCCGCCCTCCGGCAGCGCGTCCAGCTCGGTCGCGTGGCAGGCGCGCACGTCTTGCACGTGCCGCAGCCAGTTCTCGGCCAGGCCGACCCTCTGGCCGGTAAGCGCCGCACGCACGCCGCTGCAGCCGTAGTGGCCGCACACGATCACGTGGCGCACCCGCAGCAGGTCAACCGCGAACTGCAGCACCGAAAGGCAGTTGAGATCGGTGTGTACGACGAGATTGGCGACGTTGCGGTGCACGAACACCTCGCCCGGCGCGAGGCCCGTGATCTGGTTGGCGGGCACCCGGCTATCCGAGCAGCCGATCCAGAGGAACTCGGGCGACTGCTGGCGCGCGAGCGCGCTGAAGAACTCCGGCGCGGTCGCGCGCACGCCTTCCGCCCACCTGCGGTTGCGCTCGAAGAGCTCGGCGACTGCGGTCACGCGGCCTCCCAACCGGGAGCGTTCATCGCGTTTCCTCGAACAGCTCGCGGCCGATCAGCCAGCGCCGGATTTCGGAGGTGCCGGCGCCGATCTCGTAGAGCTTGGCGTCGCGCCACAGGCGCCCGGTCGGCGTCTCGTTGATGTAGCCCATGCCGCCCAGCGCCTGGATCGCCTCGCCCGCCATCCAGGTCGCCTTCTCGGCGGCGTAGAGAATCGCGCCGGCCGCATCCTTTCGGGTCGTTTCATTTCGATCCAAGGCTTGACCGACAGCAAATACGTAGGCCCTGCAGGCCGAGAACGTCGTGTACATGTCGGCGAGCTTGCCCTGCATCAGCTGGAACTCGCCGATCGGCTGGCCGAACTGCTTGCGCTCGTGCACGTAGGGCACGACGACGTCGAGGCAGGCGGCCATGATGCCGAGCGGCCCCGCGGCGAGCACCGCGCGCTCGTAATCGAGTCCGGACATGAGGACCTTTACGCCATGGCCTTCTTCGCCAAGGATCTGGTCTTTTGCTATTTCACAATCCCTGAATACGAGCTCGCAGGTGTTGGAGCCGCGCATGCCGAGCTTGTCGAGCTTCTGCGCAGTCGAGAATCCCTTCGTGCCCTTCTCGACGATGAACGCGGTGATACCCTGGTCGCTGGTCTTGCCGTAGATCACCAGCACGTCCGCGTCGGGACCGTTGGTGATCCACCTCTTGTTGCCGTTCAGAACGTAGCGATCGCCGTGCCTTTCAGCCTTTAATCTCATCCCTACAACATCGGAACCTGCGCCAGGCTCGGACATGGCGAGCGCGCCGACGTGCTCGCCCGAGACCAGCTTCGGCAGGTATTTCCTCTTCTGCGCCTCCGAGCCGTTGCGGCGCAGCTGGTTGACGCACAGGTTCGAGTGCGCGCCGTAGGACAGGCCGACGGCGCCGGAGGCGCGCGATATTTCCTCCATCGCCACGATATGCGCGAGATAGCCCATCTGCGAGCCGCCGTACTCCTCCTCGACCGTGATGCCGAGCAGGCCGAGCGCGCCGAGCTTGCGCCACAGATCGGCAGGGAACTCGTTCGCGCGGTCGATCTCGGGCGCACGCGGCGCAATCTCGGTCTGCGCGAAGTCGCGCACCGTCGCGCGCAGCATGTCGATGGTCTCGCCGTGCTCGAAACGCAGGAAGGGGAGCTCCATGGCCCGTCAGGCTACGTTACGTTTACGTAAACGTCAATTTCGTCGCAGCTGCTTTCTGATCTTTTTTTCAAAGACTTGCAGCTCGGAGAGCTGCGCCTCCAGGTCGGCGCGCTGCTGCAGCAGGCCGGCCTTGTGCGCCTCGAGCACCGAGAGGAAGCGCTCGAGCTGCGGGCGCTCGTCGCGGCCGGGCTCGTACATGTCGATCAGCTCGCGGATCTCCGAGAGCGTCAGGCCGAGCCGCTTGCCGCGCAGCGTCAGCTTCAGGCGCGTGCGGTCGCGCGGGGAATAGATGCGCCGCTGGCCGGCGCGCCGCGGCGCGAGCAGCCCGTGGTCCTCGTAGAAGCGGATCGCGCGCGGCGTGACGTCGAACTCGCGCGCCAGGTCGCCGATCGAGTATTCGCTTCGTTCCGTGGCGGAGAGTTCTTCGCTCATGCGTCGGGTTGCCCCCGATGCTGCGCTGCGGCGATAATCGCTGCCGGAGGGGCGAATTGTAGCTTCTTGCCCATGCCCGAACACATTCCCATCGCCTATCCATTGCCGAATCCGCCCGCGCCGGGCGCCGCAACCGAGGTCGTGCCCGGCGTGTACTGGCTGCGCATGGCGCTGCCCTTCGAGCTCGACCACATCAACCTGTGGCTGCTGGAGGACGGGGACGCCTGGACGCTCGTCGATACGGGCCTGGGTAACGAGGCCACGCGCGCGGTTTGGGAAGTTGCTTTTGCTTCAATAAAAAAGCCGATTCGTCGCGTAATCGTCACGCATTACCATCCCGACCACGCCGGCAATGCGGGCTGGCTGTGCGAGCGCTTCGGCACCGAGCTGTGGATAACGCGCGGCGAGTACCTCACCGTGCATGCCGCGCGCCATGGCGCCGCCGGCTACTCGACCGAGGCGCAGATCGCCCTGTTCCGCGCCAACGGCCTCCCCGAGGCGCAGGGCGCGGCGCTGCTCGCGCGCGGCAACCTGTACCGCGAGCTGGTGCCGGATTTCCCGTTCTCGCACCGGCGGCTGCTCGACGGCGATCGCATCCCGATCGGCGGCAAGGGCTGGCGCGTCATGGTCGGCTACGGCCATGCGCCCGAGCACGCCTCGCTGTATTGCGAGGAGCTGGAGCTGCTGATCGCCGGCGACATGCTGCTGCCGCGCATCTCGACCAACGTCGCGGTGCGGCCGGTCGACCCGCAGTCCAATCCATTGAAGATGTTCCTCGATTCGATCGCGCGCTACCGAGAGCTGCCCGCGCAGCTGCTCACGCTGCCTTCGCACGGCCTGCCGTTCCGCGGCGCGCATGCGCGCATCGGGCAGCTCGAGGCGCACCACGAGGAGCGGCTGGCCGCCCTGCTCGGCGCGTGCGCGGCCGCACCGCGCAGCGCTGCCGACGTGCTCGAGGTGCTGTTCCGGCGCAAGCTCGACACGAACCAGATATTCTTCGCCATGGGCGAGGCGATCGCGCACCTGCATTGCCTGTACTACGACGGCCGCCTCGCGCGCACGCTCGGCCGGGACGGCGTGGCGCGCTTCGCGCCGTCCTAGAGGAGAAGCGATGGAAATCAAGACCCAGCCCCCGAGTCCGGAGCAGACCGCGCGCGTGCTGCAGCAGGTCGCCGAGCGCTCGGCGAAAATCCTCGGCGAGTTCGCGCACAAGCATGTCGCGAACAGCGTCGCCGCGGCGACGAGCGACGAGCTCGGCATCGCCAGGGCGTACATGGACCTGTACTCGCGCATGCTCGCCAATCCGGCGGCGCTCACCGCGTTCTCCACCAACCTCATGCTCGACTACATGCGGCTCTGGCAGTCGAGCTGGATGAAGCTGCTCGGCATGGAGTCGCGGCCGGTCGCCGAGCCGGCCCAGGGCGATGCGCGCTTCAAGGACGACGACTGGAGCTCGAATTTCCTGTTCGACTACATCAAGCAGTCCTACCTCATCGCGGCGCGCCAGATCCAGCACGCGGTGGCGAGCGTCGGCGGCCTGGCGCCCGAGTCGGAGAAGAAAGTCGCCTTCTTCACGCGCCAGTACGTCGATGCGCTCGCGCCGTCGAATTTCGCGCTCACCAACCCGCAGGTGCTGCGCGAGACCGTCGCCAGCGGTGGCCAGAACCTGCTCAAGGGCCTCGCCAACCTGCTCGCCGACATCGAGAAGGGCGAGGGCAGCCTGCGCATCAGCATGACCGACGAAGATGCGTTCCAGCTCGGCAGGAATGTCGCCACCACGCCGGGCAAGGTGGTGTTCCAGACCGATCTCATGCAGCTGATCCAGTACCTGCCGAGTACGCCGGAGGTCTACCGCCGGCCGCTGCTCATCATCCCGCCCTGGATCAACAAGTACTACATCCTCGACCTGCGCGAGAAGAACTCCTTCATCAAGTGGGC
>JACOVA010000040.1 GCA_016177575.1 Betaproteobacteria bacterium | reverse complement strand
GCGGATTCCCTATGACGCGGGCAGCTTCGACACGGTGCTGGTCACCTACTCGCTGTGCACCATCGCCGATCCGCTGGCGGCGCTCGGTGAAATGGGCCGCGTGCTCAGGCCGGACGGAAAGCTGCTGTTCTGCGAGCACGGGCTCGCGCCGGACGCGTCGGTGCGCCGCTGGCAGAGCCGGCTCAATCCGCTCTGGTCGAAGCTCGCCGGCGGCTGCCATCTCGATCGGGACATCCCCGGCCTGATCGCGCAGGCGGGATTTCACCTCGCGGACCTGCAGACCCGGTACCTGCCGGGTCCGCGTCCCCTGACTTTCAACTACTGGGGCGCGGCGGAGCGCTCGCAGGTCCGGTAGCGCGGGTCGAACATCTGCGCGCGCACGTGCGCCCCGAGGTCCGCGGGGCGCGGCGCCCCGGCGACGCCGAGCCGGTACGCGGCAGCGGCCACCGCGGTGGCGATCTCCGCGGAGACTTCGCGGATGCGCGGCAGCGCGGGGTACAGGCTTCCCTGCGCGAGGTCGGACGCCGAGACCTGCTCGGCAAGCGCATGCGCCGCGGCCAGGAACATCTCGTGCTTCATGCGGCGCGCGCGGCACGCGATCGCGCCCAGTCCGACGCCCGGGAAGATGTAGGAGTTGTTGCCCTGGCGCGGCACGTAGGTCTTGCCCTCCAGCGTCACCGGGTCGAACGGGCTGCCGCAGGCGAACAGGGCACGGCCGCCGGTATTGCGGTAGGCCTCCTCGGCGGTGCACTCCGCCTTCGAGGTCGGATTGGAGAGCGCGAACACGATCGGCTGGCGATTGACGCGCGCCATGTCCGCGAGCACGTCGGCGGTGAACGTTCCGCCGACGGCGGCAACGCCGATGATCGCGGTCGGCTTGAGCGTGCGCACCCCCTGCGCGAAAGCGGCGAGCGGCGCGTGCTCGTGCGCGTAGGGCTGCTTGTGCTCCGCCAGGTCGCCGCGCGAGCGCACGACCAGCCCCCGGGAATCGAACAGCCAGCAGCGCTCCCTCGCGGCCTCCGGCCTGGCGCCCTTGTGCACCATCGCGGCGACGATCAGGTCGGCGATTCCGGTCGCCGCCTCGCCGGCGCCGAGGAACAGGATCTTCTGCTCGGCGAGCCGCCCTCCGGTGATGCGCAGCGCCGAGAGGATGCCGGCCAGCGCGACCGCGGCGGTGCCCTGGATGTCGTCGTTGAAGGTCGGAACGTGCGCGCGGTACTTCTTCAGCAGCCGGAACGCATTGTGATTGGCGAAATCCTCGAACTGGATCAGCACGCCCGCAAAGACCTTCTGCGCCGCGCTCACGAACTCCTCGACCAGCTCGTCGTAGGCGGCGCCGACCAGGCGGCGCTGGCGCAGCCCGATGTAGTACGGATCGGCGAGCAGCTCCTCGTTGTTGGTGCCGACATCGAGCATCACCGGCAGGCAGAGCTTCGGATGGATGCCGGCGCAGGCCGTGTAGAGCGCGAGCTTGCCCACCGGGATGCCCATGCCGTTCGCCCCCAGGTCGCCCAGGCCGAGAATGCGCTCGCCGTCGGTGACGACGATGATCGCGGGCTGGTAGGGCCAGTTGCGCAGCACCTGCTCGACGCGGCCGCGGTCGTTGGCGCCGAGGAACAGGCCGCGCGGACGCTGGAAGATGTGGCCGTACCTCTGGCAGGCGAGCCCGACCGTCGGCGTGTAGATGAGCGGCTGCATCTCGTCGATGTTGTCGCACACGACGCGGAAGAACAGCGCTTCGTTGCGGTCGTGCAGCGCGTTCAGCTCGATGTACTTCTCCAGATCGGTCGGCTGGCGCCGGATGTGCAGCAGCGTGCGCTCGGCCTGCTCGTCCTGCGACAGCACGTGCGGCGGCAGCAGCCCGCGCACCCCGAGCGCGTCGCGCTCGTGCTCGGTGAAAGCGGTGCCCTTGTTGAGAAGCGGGTCGCGCAGCAGGGCGAGGCCGTTCATGGCGTTCCTCCAATGCTCCGCATGGTGCGCCGCGCGGCTCGAGGGCCTTTGACCGAGGTCAAAGGCGCTGCGGGTCAGCGCGGCGGCCCGCCGTGCGTGACCGCGCCGCGAAACGCCGAGCCGACCTGGGCGGCGTATTTCTCGAGCACGCCGGAAAGAGACCGTTTCGGCATTTTGGGTTTTCTCTTTCGCAGTTCTGTTGAAGAAACTCGAAGCAATAGCAGACCCCTCGCGGCGTCGATCACAATCCGATCTCCATTCTTCACCAGCGCGAGCGGGCCGCGCGCCGCGGCCTCCGGCGAGACATAGCCGACCATCATCCCGCGCGTGGCGCCGGAGAAGCGCCCGTCGGTGACGAGCGCCACCTTCTCGCCCATGCCCTGACCGTAGAGCAGCGCGGTGACGCCGAGCATCTCGCGCATGCCGGGGCCGCCCTTCGGCCCTTCGTAGCGGATGACGAGCACCTCGCCCGGCCTGAAGCTGCGCTTTCTTACCGCCTCGACGCAGGCTTCCTCGGAATCGAAGACGCGCGCCGGCCCTTCGAACGCGAGCGACTTCAGGCCCGCGACCTTGATCAGCGCGCCGTCGGGCGCGAGATTGCCCTTCAGGACGACGAGGCCTCCCGACCTGGAAATCTCTTTATGTAATACGACTTTGTCGTCGGCGCCGGGGTGATCGGAAAGGGCTTTTTCGAGTGAAACCCCTGACAGAGTCAAGCACTCACCGTGCAGTACGCCCCTCTTCAACAGTTCCTTGAGAACCGCGTAGACGCCGCCCGCCTCGTGCAGGTCCCGGGCGAGGTACTTGCCGCCCGGCTTCATGTCGGCGAGGAGCGGCGTGCGCTTGGCGACGCGCGCCAGATCATCCAGCGAGAAGCGGATGCCCGCCTCGTGCGCGATGGCCGGGATGTGCAGGCCGGCGTTGGTCGAGCCGCCGGTCGCGGCGACCGCGGCGCAGGCGTTCTCCAGGCTCTTGCGTGTCACCAGCTCGCGCGGCAGCGGGCCGCCATCGCGCAAGATCTGCATGACGGCCCTTCCCGCCTTTCTCGACAAATCGCTTCTTGCCGGAGAAACCGCAGGCAAGGTGGCCGATCCGGGGAGCGCGAGGCCGAGCGTCTCGGAGACCATCGCCATCGTATTGGCGGTGAACTGCCCGGGGCAGGCGCCCAGGCCCGGCAGGCAGGCATGCTCGAGCTCGTCGAGCTCGGCGCGCGTCACCTGGTCCGCGTACACGCCGCCGACCGCCTCGTAGCAATCGAGCACGGTCACGTCCCTGCCGCGCCAGCGCCCGGGCAGCGCCGCGCCGCCGTACACGAACACCGCCGGAAGATTGAGGCGCACCATGGCCATCATCATCCCCGGCAGCGTCTTGTCGCAGCCGGCGAAGCCGACCAGCGCGTCGTAGGCATGCCCGCGCGTCACCGCCTCGACGCCGTCGGCGATCAGCTCGCGCGACACGAGCGAGTAGCGCATGCCGCCGTGGTTCATCGACATCGAGTCGGCGACCGAGATCGACGCGAAATCGAAAGGCGTGCCGCCGGCCTCGCGCACCGCGCCGCAGGCTTCGCGCGCGAGCGCGCCGAGCAGGGCATTGCACGGGGTCACGCGGCCGTCCGTCGAGACGACACCCACAAAGGGTTTTTTCAGATCGGAGTCATTCAATCCCAGGGCGCGAAGGAACGCGCGGTGCGGCGCCCGATCCAGCCCCTCCACCGTGACCCTGGAGGGCAGCACCGGATTGACTTTCGATCTCGGGGTGTTCATTTGGGCGCGCCTATTCTAAGCTGCGCCCCAGGAGGAACCCATGACCCGCTCGGCAACGCTCGTGCTCGGCCTTTTTCTGCTCGCGGCGGCGGCGCAGGCGCAGAACTACCCTGCCCGCCCGGTGAAGATCGTCTCGGGCGCCAAGGTGGATTGAGGGCTTGGGCTGGGACCCTGCGCAGTATCTGAAATTCGCCGACGAGCGGCTGCGCCCGGCGCTCGATCTGCTGCAGCGCATACCCGCGGCGGCGCCGGAGACGGTGGTCGATCTGGGCTGCGGCGCGGGCAATCTCGCGCCTCTCCTGCTGCAGCGCTGGCCGCAGGCGAAGCTCATCGGCGTGGACAGCTCGCCCGAGATGCTCGCGCGGGCGCGCGCCGACCACCCGGGCGCGACGTTCGAGCAGAGCGATGTCGCGAGCTGGCGGCCGCCGCGGCCGGTGGACGTCCTCTACAGCAACGCGGCGCTGCACTGGCTCGACCATCACGAACGCCTGTTTCCCGCCCTGCTCCAGGCGGTGAAGCCGGGGGGCTGGCTCGCGGCGCAGATGCCGCGCAACTTCGGCGCGCCGTCGCACGCGACCATCGTGCAAACGATCGAGCAGGGCCCGTGGCGCGCGCAGCTCGAGCCGCTCGTGCGCCGCAGGCCGACCGAGGAGCCGCAGTTCTACTGGAAGGTATTGAGCGGCGGGACTTGCGCGCTCGACATCTGGGAATGCGAATACCTGCAGGCCATGCAGGGCGAGAACCCGGTCGCCGAGTTCACCAAGGGATCGTGGCTCAAGCAGTTCCTCGACCGGCTGCAGGAGCCGCAGCGCGGCGCCTTCGAGGCCGATTACCGCCGGCGCGTCGCCGCGGCCTACCCGAAGCAGGCCGACGGGCGCACCTTGTTCCCGTTCCGGCGCCTGTTCATCGTCGCGCAGCGCGCCGGCGGCCCGGGCGCATGAACAGCGCCTTCGTCGCGCTCGCAGACGGCGTTTTCCGCTCGACCGAGCTGACGCGCGGGCCCTGGCACCCGGATCACCAGCACGCCGGTCCGCCCATCGCGCTGGCGGCGCGCGCGCTCGAGCGCGCGGCAGGCGCGCTCGAGATGACGCACCTCGCGCGCCTCACCGCGAACCTGCTGCGGCCGATTCCCATCGCCGAGCTGCAGGTCGAGGTCGAGACGCAGTACGCGGGTCGCAACGCCGCGCACCTCGCCGCGCGCCTGCGCTCGGGCGACAAGGAGCTCGCCCTCTTTACCGCGCTCGCGCAGCGCGAGGCGCCGTTGCCGATGCCCGCGCAGCTTCCCGGCCACCCGCTGCCGCAGGCGCCGCGCGGCCTGGAAGACTCTCCCGCGGCGCGCTTTCCGTTCGCGATGGAGACCACCGGGTATCCGGACCTGATCGAGAGCCGCGTCGCCGAGGGCGTCTTCTTCCAGGGCCCCTCGGCGGTCTGGTTCCGCATGCGCCATCCGCTGGTCGCGGGCGAACAGCCGAGCGGCCTCCAGCGCGTCGCCGTGGCGGCGGATTCCGGCAACGGCATCAGCGCCGCGCTCGATTTCCGCCGCTACATCTTCGTCAACTCCGACCTCACCATCAACCTGCTGCGCCCGGCGCAGGGCGAGTGGATCTGCATCGACGCGCGCACGCTGGTCGGGCCCGCGGGCGGCGGCATCGCCGAGGCGCGCATCTTCGATGCGCTCGGGCTGATCGGGCGCTCGACGCAGAGCCTCTCCATCCGGCCGCGCGAATGAGGCGCCCGTCATGAGGCTCGAAGGAAAGACCGCGATCGTCATCGGCGCCGGCCAGGGGCCGGGGACCGGCATGGGCAACGGCCGCGCCACCGCGCTGCGCTTCGCGCAGGAGGGCGCGAGAATCATGGCGGTAGACCGCGATCTCGCGCTCGCCGAAGACACCGCCGCGATGATCACGCAAGCGGGGGGCGAGTGCTTTGCCTTCAAAGCGGACGTGACCAGGGAAACAGACATGGAGGTCATGATCGCAACAGCAGCAAAGCGGTGGGATCGAATCGACATCCTGCACTACAACGTCGGGGTCAGCATCGGTGGCGGCGACGCTCCTCTGCTTGAGATCACGGAAGGGGCTTTCGACCGCATCGTCGCCATCAATCTGCGCGGCGCGGTGATGGCCTGCAAGCACGTCATTCCGGTCATGCGCGCGCAGCGCTCGGGCGCGATCGTCATGATCTCCTCGCTCGCGGCGCTGGAGAAGTATCCCTACGTCGCCTACAAGGCGACCAAGGCGGCGCTGATCGCCTTCACCAAGCAGGTGGCGATCCAGAACGCCGAGTACGGCATCCGCGCCAACGTCATCCTGCCCGGCCTCATGGATACGCCGATGGCGGTCGACACGCGCGCGCGCGCCGCGGGCAAGCCGCGCGCCGAGATCGCCGCCGCGCGCGACGCGCGCGTGCCGCTGCGCAGGAAAATGGGCACCGCCTGGGACGTCGCCAACGCGGCCCTGTTCCTCGCCTCCGACGAGGCCGGCTTCATCACCGGCGCCGAGCTGCTGGTGGACGGCGGCGGCGCGCTGAATACGGGTTGAGCGTGCTCCCCGGCCGCAAGCTCGTGCGCGCGCTGCTCCTGGTCGCCGTTCCGGCGCTCGGCCTCGCGCTGGCGCTGCATTGGTATGCCCGCAGCACGCGCTGGGTGCAGACCGACAACGCCTACGTGAAGGCGCACGTGATCGCGATCAGCGCCGAGGTCTCCGGCCGCGTGGCCGAGGTTGCGGCGCGCGACCAGCAGCGGGTCGAGCGCGGGACGCTCCTGTTCCGCATCGACCCGGCGCCGTTTCAGCTTGCCGTGGCGCGCGCCGAAGCGCAGCTCGCAGTGACGCGGACCGAAATCGAGACCCTGCGCTCGGAGTACCGCAGCGCGCTGCTCGAGGCCGACGAAGCCGAGGCGCGCATCGGCTTCCTCGCGCGCCAGCTCGCG
>JACOVA010000004.1 GCA_016177575.1 Betaproteobacteria bacterium | reverse complement strand
TTGAACAGCGGGAACGCGCCGCGCTCCCGCGCCAGCCCGACCGAGGCCTGGTACGCCTCGTCGCGCATCGCCGCCGCGATGCGCGCCGCCATGGCGCGCGCGGCCTCGCCGTCGTAGCGTAGCCGCAGCATCGCGAGCGCGTCGCCCAGCCCCGTAAAGCCGAGCCCGACGCGCCGCTTCGCCATCGCTTCCTTGTGCTGCTGCCCGAGCGGCCACTTCGTGACCTCGAGCACGTTGTCCAGCATCCGGATCGAGGTGCGGACGATCTTCGAGAATTTCTCGAAATCGAATTTCGCCCCCGGGGAAAAAGCCTCCGAAATAAATCTGGTCAGGTCTATCGACCCCAGACAGCAGCAGCCGTAGGGCGGCAGCGGCTGCTCGGCGCAGGGGTTGGTGGCCTCGATGGTCTCGCAGTAGTACAGGTTGTTGTCGCGGTTGATGCGGTCGAGGAACAGGATGCCGGGCTCGGCGTGGTCGTAGGTCGAGCGCATGATCTGGTCCCACAGCTCGCGCGCGCGCAGCTTGCGGTAGGCCCACAGGCCGTCGGGGCGCCGGTAGCCGCCGTTGCCGGGCCAGGGCCGCGCCTTGTGAATCAATTCGACCTCGAGATCCCTTGCCACTGCCTGCATGAAATCGTCCGTAACCCCGACCGAGATATTGAAGTTGGCGAGGTCGCCCCGGTCCTTGGCGTGGATGAATTCCTCGATATCCGGGTGGTCGCAGCGCAGCACGCCCATCTGCGCGCCGCGGCGCGCTCCGGCCGACTCGACCGTCTCGCAGGAGCGGTCGAAGACGCGCATGTAGGACACCGGACCGCTCGCGCGCGAGTGCGTGCCCTTGACCTCCGCGCCCTTTGGGCGGATCGAAGAGAAGTCGTAGCCGACGCCGCCGCCGCGGCGCATGGTCTCGGCGGCCTCGGCGAGCGCGGTGTAGATGCCGGGCTTGCCGTCCACCACCTCCGAGATCGAGTCGCCCACCGGCTGCACGAAGCAGTTGATGAGCGTCGCCTGCAGCTCGATGCCGGCCGCCGAATTGATGCGGCCGGCGGGGATGAAGCCGCCCTCGAGCGCGGCGACGAAGCGCCGCTCCCACTTGGCGCGCTCGGCCTCGGCTTCGGCCTGGGCGAGGGCGCGCGCGACGCGGCGCCGGACTTCGGCCGCCGAGGACTCGCCGCCCTTGGCGTATTTTTCCAGCAGCGACTCGCGGCAGATCTCCTGCTCGGCCGGGGCGGCCGCCTGCGGGTTCAGGGTGGGGGTGTCTTGAGTATCCATATTATTTTTGTGGGCTCACATCAAGTATCGGTTACAGGTTCTTGATCGAGCGATGGTTTCTACACCAGTTTTCCGGTCGAATAAAGCCACTAACTGTGGGCTCGGCGGGCGCGCAAGCGCAGGCGGAGCGTTATTCCAATCTTCCAAAGACTTGCCCGCCTTGCGCGGCGCACCATACCCCTAGTGGTCCGGCGGCACCGCCGCCTACCGGTTGGGGGTCGAGCCGCAGGCGGTACTGTACAAGTATACAGTCTCTCAGCGAACCGGTGCGTAGCGGATGCTCAAAGTGGTGTCGCGCGCGGCTACGAAGCGGGCTCGAGCCGCGCCACCACCCCGCTCGAAGCGTCGTTCAGCAGGTAGAGGTAGCCGTCGGGGCCGCTGCGCACGTCGCGGATGCGCCCGAGCGCCCCGCGCAGCAGGCGCTCCTCGCGCACCACCTTCTCACCGTCGAGCTGCAGGCGCACCAGCATCTGGTCGCGCAGCGCGCCGACGAAGAGGTCGCCCTGCCAGCGCGGAAACCGGTCGCCGGTGTAGAAGGCCATTCCCGACGGAGCGATCGACGGCACCCAGTAGTGGATCGGCTGCGCCATGCCGGGCTTCGACGTGCCCTCGCCGATTTTCGTGCCGATGCCGTAGTTGACCCCGTAGGTGATCACCGGCCAGCCGTAATTGACCCCGGCGCGGATGACGTTCAGCTCGTCGCCGCCCTGCGGCCCGTGCTCGTGCGTCCACAGCTCTCCGGTCCGCGGGTGCAGTGCCGCGCCCTGCATGTTGCGGTTGCCGAGCGTGTATTTCTCGGGCTGCCAACCGGGCTTGCCGGCGAAGGGATTGTCCGCCGGCACGTGCCCGTCGTCGTGCAGGCGGATCACCGAGCCGGCGTGATCGCCAGGGCGCTGCGCGCGCTCCATCTCGCCGCGGTCGCCGTGCGTGAGGTAGAGGAAGCCTGCGCGGTCGAAGACGATGCGGCCGCCGAAGTGCCGACCGCTGGAGCCCTTGGGGCT
>JACOVA010000028.1 GCA_016177575.1 Betaproteobacteria bacterium | reverse complement strand
CTGGTGCCAGCGCGAAAGCGGGGCGTCGTTCGCGCTCAACGCGATGATCGAAGCGGACCGCGTGACGCGGCTCGGCGCCGAGCCGGAGGTGGTCGATACGCCGTCCAACAGCGGCAAGGGTCAGAAGATTGCGCGCTGCCCAAAGTGCCGCATCGCGGTGTGGAGCAACTA
Source organism: Betaproteobacteria bacterium (assembly GCA_016177575.1). Classification (GTDB taxonomy): domain Bacteria; phylum Pseudomonadota; class Gammaproteobacteria; order Burkholderiales; family SG8-39; genus RBG-16-66-20. The sequence goes on along the minus strand of JACOVA010000028.1, from coordinate 27,020 downwards.
CGCGGGCGCGGGGCCGCAGGTGCGCTTCGTTCGCGCAGGCACGCTCGACGAGCCGGACCGGCTGCCGCCGGATATCCACATCTTCACCGCCTCCAAGCAGCCGTGGGTGGTGCTCCCGCCCGGCACGCCGGCGGTGCCCGGGTACTATGACCGCAACGAATACTGGCCGGCGGAGAGCCTGGCGCGCCGCGAGGCGCTGCTCGCCAGGATCGCTGCCGAAAAGTCGTGAGAAGTGCCGTTGCCGCGCTCGTGGCAGGCCTGCTGGCCGCGTGCAGCGCGGTGCCGGAACAGGCGTCGTCTTAAGTCTGCAGCCTGCGCCAGAGGCTGCCGCCGCTTTCCCTGGCTTCCTGGTCGATGCCATCGAGGAGCTCCTCGTGGGCGCGCGCCTCTGCCTCGGTCGCGCGCAGAACGGTGAGCTTGGCCGCGTCGATGCGGGTGGCCGCGGCCGCGGCGGCGGTGGGCGGCACCTCGAGGTCGATGACCAGGCTCTCCTGGCCGCGCGTCATGGCGAGGTAGACCTCGGCCAGCAGGCGCGCATCGAGCAGCGCGCCGTGCAGGGTACGGTGCGAATGGTCGACGGCGTAGCGCTCGCACAGCGCGTCGAGCGAGTTGCGCTTGCCCGGATGCAGCTCGCGCGCCAGCGCCAGCGTATCAATGACCTTGGCGCAGGATCCGGACACCGGCGCCAGGCCGGCCAGCGCGAGCTCCTGGTCGAGGAACTCGAGGTCGAACTCGGCGTTGTGGATCATCAGCTCGGCGCCGCGGATGTAGTCGAGGAACTCCGTGGCGATCTCGGCGAAGCGCGGCTTGTCGGCGAGGAACTCGCGCGTCAGGCCGTGCACCCTGGCCGCGCCCTCCTCGATGTCGCGCTCCGGGTCGAGGTAGCGATGGAAGTGGCGCTCGGTGACACTGCGGCCGAGGACCTCGACGCAGCCGATCTCGATCACGCGGTCGCCGAGCCGGGCATTCAGGCCGGTGGTCTCGGTGTCGAGGAAGACCTGCCTAGCGGCCATGCCCCGTCCGCATGGCTATGCCGAGGTTGGCGAGCGCGTCGGCGCGCTCGTTCTCCGGGTGCCCGGCGTGCCCCTTCACCCAGTGCCACTCGACTTCGTGCCCGAGCGCGAGCGCATCGAGCCGCTGCCACAGGTCGGCGTTCTTGACCGGCTGCTTCGCCGCCGTGCGCCAGCCGCGCCGCTTCCAGTCGTGGATCCAGTCCGAGATCCCCTTCTGCACGTACTGCGAATCCGTGTATACGCGCACGCGCGAGCGGCGCTTGAGCGCCGCCAGCCCCTCGATCACCGCGGTGAGCTCCATGCGGTTGTTGGTCGTCTCGGGCTCGCCGCCGCGCAGCTCCTTCTCGCGCCCGCGCGAGCGCAGCAGCACGCCCCAGCCGCCGGGGCCCGGATTGCCCTTGCAGGCGCCGTCCGCGTAGATGAGGACGACGCGCTCGGCCGCGCCGTCACTCATCCCGCTGGCGCACCGAGCCGTTGCGCTGCGGGATTCCGGCCAGGGCGCGGCGCCGGGCGCGCTCCTGGCGCCAGGCCGGCGTGATGAGGCGCATGCCGTGCACGCGCTTGACTGCGCGCACCACGTACACGCCGCCCATGATCGGCCACCAGCGCTCGCCCGCTTTCTCCATGAACTCGAAGCGCGCGAGCCACTGCGGGTTGGAGAGCGGCAGCGCATAGCGCCCGAAACGCCCGCCGTTCAGCTCGAAGCCGAGCAGGTGCAGCCAGTCCTTGAGCCGCAGCAGGCCGATGAAGCGCGCATCCCAGGGCGCGCCGGCGCTGCGCCGGGAGAACAGCTGGCGCAGGCGCCAGAGCGACAGCGTGTTGAACCCCGAGATCACCAGCTGACCCTCCGGCATCAGCACGCGCTCGGCCTCGCGCAGCACCAGGTGCGGATCGGCGCTGGACTCGAGCGCATGCGGCAGCACCACCAGGTCGACGCTCTGGCTGGCGAGCGGCAGCTGCATCGGGTCGGCGGCGAGCGCCGCGCCAGGCTCGAGCGCAAGGGTGAAGCGGAACGGAATGCGGTTGCCGCGCAGGAAATCGAACCCCGGCAGGCCCGCCTGCACCGCGCGGTAGCCGAACACGTCCTCGGTCGCGAGCTCGAACTGCGCCAGCTCCCAGTCGAGGACGTAGCGGCCCTGCGGCGTGGCGAGCCACTCCGCGAGCGCGGTGCGCGCGCCGTTATACTTGTGCGCGCCGCTCGCTACGAAGGACTGACGATCCATGCTGGATATCGTTCCCCTGCCCGCCTTCAAGGACAACTACATCTGGACGCTGCGCGATGCGCGCCACGCCGCCGTGGTCGATCCCGGCGAGGCCGCGCCGGTCACGAGCTACCTGAAGAAGGAGCAGCTGAAGCTGGTCGCGATCCTCGCCACGCACCACCATCCCGACCATACGGGCGGGATCGCGGAGCTCGTGGCGGCGGCGCGCGTGCCGGTGTTCGGGCCGAAGGGCGAACCGATCCCGGAGCTGTCCAACCCGGTATCGCAGGGCGACACGGCCGCGATCGCGGAGCTTGCCGCGTCGTTCTCCGTACTCGATATCCCGGGGCACACGCGGGCGCATGTCGCGTATTATGGCCTAGGCGCGCTGTTCTGCGGCGATACGCTGTTCGCCTGCGGCTGCGGACGCGTGTTCGAGGGCACGCCCGCACAGATGCTCGCCTCGCTCTCCAAGCTCGCCGCGCTGCCCGACGCGACCCGCGTCTACTGCGGCCACGAATACACGCTCGCGAACATCGCGTTTGCGCGCGCCGTCGACCCGGACAATGCCCTGCTCGCCGAGCGCGAGCAGCGCGCGCGCAGCCTGCGCGCGGCGGGGCGCCCGACGCTGCCCTCGACGCTCGGCGAGGAGCGCGCGACCAATCCCTTCCTGCGCTGCGCAGAGCCGCCCGTGGTCGAATCTGCCAACAAATACCTGGGCGCGCGCATCGCCGACCCGGTGCGCGTGTTCGCCGCCATCAGGGATTGGAAAAATCGGTTCTAATACCGGTTGTGCGAGGCGCCGCGAATCGGCTTTGTGTTCTCTGGGCGACGGTCTTGGCCGCGGCTTGCGCCTCGCCGCCTCCGCCGCCGGAGTCCGGGTCCGCGGCCCGGGAGCGCGCAGCGGCCGAGTCGCCGGTGTTCGGCTTCCGCGAGGCGCCGCCGCCGCCGCAGGCGGCGCTCGCCAAACCGCTCGATGCCAGCCGCCTGCCGCCGTTCGAGGGCGCGCGCGAGGAAGTGAGCGAGCCGCTGCGCGGCCTGCGGCGCATCGACCGCACCGTCCAGCACGACGACCTCTGGCAGCGCATCCGGCTCGGCTTCTCGATGCCGGACCTCGGCGGCCCGCTGGTGGCGGAGAAGACCGCGTGGTACGCGGCGCGGCCCGACTACCTGAAACGCGTGTTCGAACGCAGCCGCAGGTACCTCTACCACATCGTCGACGAGATCGAGAAGCGCGGCCTGCCCACGGAGCTGGCGCTGCTGCCGATGGTCGAGAGCTCGTTCAACCCGATGGCGTACTCGCGCTCGCACGCTTCGGGCCTGTGGCAGTTCATCCCGGGCACCGGCAAGCGCTACGAGCTGACGCAGAACTGGTGGTACGACGAGCGCCGCGACATCATCGCCTCGACCGCCGCGGCGCTCGACTACCTGGGCGACGTCTACGACATGCACGGCGACTGGCACCTCGCGCTCGCCTCGTACAACTGGGGCGAGAACGCGGTGGCGCGCGCTCTCGAGAAGAACCGCGCCGCCGGCCAGCCGCTCGACTACGAGAGCCTCAGCATGCCGGCGGAGACGCGCCAGTACGTGCCCAAGCTGCAGGCGCTGAAGAACATCATCGCCAACCCGGGGCTGTTCGGCATCGATCTCGAGCCGATCCCCAACCTGCCCTACTTCACGACCATCACCAAGACGCGCGACATCGACGTGCGCCTCGCCGCCAAGCTGGCCGAGATGACGGTGGAGGAGTTCATCGCCCTCAACCCGGGCCTGAGCCGGCCGGTGATCCGCGTCGCGCACTCGCCGCGCATCGTGCTGCCCGCCGACCGCGTCGAGATCTTCCACGACAACCTGACGCGCTACGACGACAGCTCGCTGGTTTCGTGGCAGACCTACCAGCCCAGGCGCGGCGACACGCTCGAGTCGATCGCGCGCAAGCACCACATGAGCGTCGCGCAGCTGAAGGAGGTGAACGGCATCGCGGCGCGCACGCGCGCGGTGCCGAAGCTGCTGGTGGTGCCGGCGAACGGCTCGGTCGAGCTGGGCCGGCTGCCCATCATGTACGCGCCGCCGATCCCGGTTTCCGGGCGGCGCAGCTTCGTCCACGTCGTCAGGCCCGGCGAGACGCTGGCGCGCATCGCCAGCCGCTACCGCGTCAGGATCGACGACCTGCGCCGCTGGAACCGCATCGGCCGGCTCACCGCCGGCCAGAAGCTCACCATCCAGACCCGGGTGGCGCCTGCCAAGGGCAGGCAGCACGGCAAAGGCGTGAAAGGCAAGCCCCGACAGGCGTCGACACCTAAACCTCTTAAAAAGTCAGGCGGTTAGGGGACTTTCTTCACGCTTTTCAGCTGATTCCGCTGCGGTGCAGGAACCAACCGGGCGCGGGTTCCTTAGAATGCACGCATGGGCCGGTTGCTTCGGGGGGGGATCCTTTTCACTTTGTTGCTGGCGTTCGCCGCGCCGGCCGCGGCGGTGGATCCGGTGCTGATGTTCCTTCTGAACATGGCGCGCGAGGTGATCGAGTCGCAGGCCGCGCGCGCGCCCGCCCCTGCCGCGGCGCCGCTGCCCGAGCAGCCGCGCGTGTACCCCGGGACCATGGTCGAGCCCGAGGATCTGCGCAAGCTCATCGACGAGAGCTTTCTCTACCTCTCCGAGAGCCAGCGCCGCGAGGTCTTCGAATCCCTGCACGCCGCTCTGCTCGATCCCAAGAACGCCGCCGTGCGCGCGACCATGATCGATTATTTCGCCGACAAGGCGCGCACGGTGCGCGCCGCCCAGCTGCGGCTGTCGCAGCTCAGCCGGCGCGAGCAGGAGCTGCTCGCCGGCGAGTTCAAGAAGGAGATCGCCACCCTGCCCGCCGAGGACCAGGCGCGGGTCGGCGAGCTGCTGCGCCGCGGCCTGCTGCCGGTGCCGAGCGATTTCAATCAGCTGCTGCTCTCGGCCTTCGACGAGCGGTAGAGAATGCAGCTCACCGACCGGCCGCGGCCGAGCGCCACGGCTTGCGGGTAGTCCTGCCGGCACTCGGGCGTCGCCTTCGGGCAACGCGGGTGGAAGTGGCAACCCGCGGGCGGGTTGGCCGGCGACGGCAGCTCGCCCGAGAGCCGGATGATGCTGCGCTCGCCGTCGACCATCGGCACCGCCGAGAGCAGCGCCTCGGTGTAGGGGTGCTTCGGGTCGCCCAGCACCTCCTCCACCGTGCCGCGCTCCACGATCCGGCCCAGGTACATCACGGCGACTTCATGCGCGAGGAACTCGACGATCGAGATGTTGTGCGTGATGAACAGGTAGGCGATGCCCAGCCGTTCCTGCAGCGACTTGAGCAGGTTGAGGATCTGCGCCTGCACCGACACGTCGAGCGCGCTGGTCGGCTCGTCGCAGACGATCAGTTTGGGCTCGACCGCGAGCGCGCGCGCGATCGCGATGCGCTGGCGCTGGCCACCCGAGAACTCGTGCGGATAGCGCGCCAGCGTCTCCGGCGGCAGCCCGACCTGCTCGAGCAGCGCGGCCATCCTGCGCTGGCGATCCGTCTCATCGCGCCCGACGCCCAGGCTGCGCATGCCCTCGGCGAGCACATCGGCCACGCGCATGCGCGGATTGAGCGAGGCGTAGGGGTCCTGGAAGATGATCTGCATCGCGCGGCGGCGCGCGCGCAGCTCGCTGCGCGGCAGAGACGCGAGATCGGCGCCGTCGAACGCGACCTTCCCGGCGCTCGGCGGCAGCAGCCGCAGCATCGCCTTGCCCACCGTGGTCTTGCCGCAGCCCGATTCGCCGACCAGCGCCAGGGTGCGCCCGGCGCGGACCGCGAGCGAGACTCCGTCCACCGCCTTGACCTGGCCGACGGTACGCTTGAGCAAACCCTTGCGGATCGGGAAGTGCACCTTGAGGTCCTCGACCTCGGCGAGCACCGGCTCGCTCGCGCCCGCCGCTTGTGCGTCCGCCGGCAACGGCGCCGCCGCAGCCCTGCGCTCGGGCGCGGCGCCCTGCTCGCGCAGATGGCAGCGGACGCGGGCCGCGCCGCCGGGCAGCGCAATCAGCTGCGGAGCCTCGTCGCGGCAGCGCTGGAAGGCGAGCTCGCAGCGCTCCGCGAAGCGGCAGCCCCGGAATTGCGCGTTGAGCTGCGGTACCTGGCCGGCGATCACCGAGAGTTGGCCGCCGCGCTTCTGCGGCGTGGGCAGCGCGTCGAACAGCTTCTGCGAATACGGATGCTGGGGCGCGCGGAAGAAATCGCTCCGCGCCGCGGTCTCGACGATCTCGCCGGCATACATGACCGCGACGCGCTGCGCCATGCGCGCGACGATGCCCAGGTCGTGCGTGATCAGCAGGATCGCCATCCGGCGCTCGGCTTGCAGCTTCGCCAGCAGGTCGAGGATCTGCGCCTGGATCGTCACGTCGAGCGCGGTGGTGGGCTCGTCGGCGATCAGCACCTCGGGCTCGGCGGCGAGCGCCGCCGCGATCATGACGCGCTGCTTCAGTCCGCCGGAGAGCTGGAACGGATACTCTTCGACGCGCCGCGCCGCGTCCGGAATGCCGACCGAATCGAGCAGCTCGCGCGCGCGTCGGCGCACCGCCTCGCCCGCGAGCGGCGTGTGGCGCTCGATCACCTCGGCGATCTGGCGCCCGACCGTCAGCACCGGATTGAGCGCGGTCGAGGGCTCCTGGAAGATCATCGCCACGCGCCGCCCGCGCACCGCGCGCATCGCCGCCTCGGGCAGCGCGAACAGATCCTGCCCCTCGAGCAGCACGCGCCCCTCGGCGATGCGCCCTGCCTCGGGCAGCAGGCGCAGCAGCGAGAGCGCGGTCATCGACTTGCCGCAGCCCGACTCGCCCACCAGCGCGAAGCACTCTGCCTGGCGCAGCTCGAGGTCGACGCCGTCGACCGCGCGCAGCGCGCCGGCAGGCATATCGAGCTGCGTCCTGAGGTCCAGGACCTGAAGCAGCACTTCGCTCATACGCGCACCCGCGGGTCGAAGCCGTCGCGCACCGCGTCGGCGAACAGGTTGGCCGCCAGCACCAGCGCGAACATGAAGACGAAGGCCGCGGCAAGCGACCACCACACCATGGGCTCGCGCGCCATTTCCAGGCGCGCGGCGTTGATCATGGTGCCGAAGCTGATGGTGGACGGATCGACGCCGACGCCGATGTACGAAAGCACCGCTTCCGCCAGGACCAGGCCGGAGAAGCTGAGAACCAGCGTGATTACCACGATGTGCGTCACGTTGGGCAGGATGTGTCGCGTCAGAATGCGCACGTGGGACACACCGAACGCATGCGCTGCCTCGATGTAGTCGAGTTGCGCGAGCTTCAAGGTCTCCCCGCGCAGCAGCCGCGCAAGGCCCGTCCAATCGACGGCCCCGAGGATCGCGCACAGGCTGAGCAGCCGGAAGTCCGCGCGCTGCGCCGACGTGGGGAAGAGCTCCGGGTGCGTATCGATGTATACCTGGACCATCAGGACCGACGCGGCGATCAGCAGCACGCCGGGGATCGAGTTGAGCGTCGTGTAGACGTACTGCACGGCGTCATCCAGCCATCCCTTGAAGTATCCCGCCGTAATGCCGGCTGCGATCCCCAGGGGCAGCAGCACCAGCGTGGTCAGGGTGCCGATGACGAGGCTGATGCGAATGCTCTTGAGCGCCTGGTACAGCACGTCCGAGCCGACCTGGTTCGTGCCCAGCACGTGATACCCCGCCGCGAGCATCGCCACCGGCCCGGCGAGCGCCAGAAGGGCGGCCAGCGCAATGGCGGCGGCATCCCAAGGGACGAAAGGCCAGCGGCGCGCGAGCGTCCGCCGTCCCGCCAGCACCACGAGCGACCACACGGCAGCGGCGAGCGCGAGGCCCGCGACGATGCGCAGGGCGACATCCTGGGACAGATCCGCCTCGTCCTTCAGGTGCTGCCCGCCGAATCTCAGCCGGGGATAGTCGCGGACGGAAGTGCCGTCCGGGCGCTCGATCCGCTCCTTCTGCAGCAGGCGGGTGGCAAGCGGGGCCGAATACGTTATTTCGAGGCGCGTGCGCAGCCGCGTGAGCGCCAGGTCGAGCAACGAGCGGACCTCCACGGAGTACACGGGCGGCGCCGCGGGATCGGTCGCCGGCAGCCGGGGACGGTAGTGCACCGAGTCCAGCAGCCCCACGCCGACGAAGAACGCGAGCACCACCGCCGAAGCCACGGCCGCCCGGCTGCGGAACACGCGCGCCCATGGCGCGGCGAGGTGCGGGTTGCGGCTGCAGTAATAGGCGAACGACGCCAGGGCCGCGACCAGCAGCCAGACGAGGTAATCGCTCGCGAGCGGGAAAAGCATTTCAGCCGAACCGAACCCGCGGATCGACCATCGTGTACGAAATGTCGGTGAGGAGCAGCCCGACGATGTAGAGCGCCGAGCCGATGAACACCATCGAGCGTACGACCGCGAAATCCTGTGCCTGGATGGCGTCGATGGTGTAGCTCCCCAGCCCGGGAATGCCGAAGAACGACTCCGAGATCAGGCTGCCCAGGAACAGCGTCGGGATCACGACGACGACGCCGGTGAGGACCGGAATGAGTCCATTCTTCAGGACGTGGCGGAACATCACCACGCTCTCGGCCAGCCCCTTGGCGCGTGCCGTGCGCACGTAGTCCTTGCCCATTTCCTCCAGGAACACCGTGCGATAGAAGCGCGCGCTGCCGCCGAACGAGCTGATGATGCCGATGATCACCGGCATGACCAGGAACTTGAGCGCGTCCAGGCCGCCTTCGTAACCGGAGATCGGCGCGAGGTGCCAGAGCTTGGAGATCAGGTACTGCCCGCCGATGATGTAGAAGAGCGAGCTGATCGACATCATCGCCACGCACAGGATCACGCCCCAGAAGTCGAGGTAGGTCGCGCGGAAGAACGCCATGCCCAGCGCGAACGTGATGTTGACCGCCAGCCCCACCAGGAACACCGGCACCGCGAGCGCGAGGCTCGGGCCCATGCGCGTGCGGATCTCGTTGGCGATGTCACGATTGTCCTCTGCGCGTCCGAAGTCGAAGGCGAACAGCTTCAGCGATTTTTCGAAGAAGATGGTCTCGGAGACGCTGCGAACGCCGTCCTGCCCGGCGTTGTACAGCAGGGGCTTGTCGTAGCCGCGGTCGGCCTTCCACTTCTGGATCGCCTCGGGAGTGACGCGCTTGACCCCGAGCTGCATGCGCGCCATGTCGTCGGGTGTGTTGACGAGGAAGAAAAGCGCGAACGTGAACAGGTTGATGCCGACCAAGATCGGGATCGCGTACAGCGTCCTGCGGACGATGTAAGCCAGCATCTACGCCGGTTTCGCCGCCATGCGCTCGCGGCGGCGATAGCTGACGTAGGCCGGTATCGAGCCGGCGACCAGCAGCGCGAGGATCAGCAGGACGGGCCACAGCACCGCCTGGTTCCACTCGCGGCGCAGCGCGGCGCGCCCGCGGGCGTCGATGCGGACGTACTTCAGGTTGTTGCGCGCCATGTTGTTGGGCTTGCCGTTGCTCACCCAGGCGTGCGAGAGGCCGTAGGCGACGGGGTGAAAGCCCCCGATCCAGGGCGCGTCGCGGCGCGCGATATCCACCATGCGGTCGATGATCCGCTGGCGCTCCTCCGAGTTGGCCATGTTTTTCATGCGCTCGAAGAGGGCGTCGAACTCCGCATTGACGTAGTTGCTGGTGTTCTCGCCTTGGCTCTTCACGCGCGCCTGCGCCCCGTGCAGGAGGAACAGGAAGTTCTCCGGGTCCGGGTAGTCGGCGTTCCAGCCGAGGATGTAGAGCTGCTGGCTGCCCTTGCGGATCTTCTCCTGGAAGCGGTTCCAGTCGGTGTCGCGGATCTCGAGCTGCACCGAGATCTTGGCGAACTGGCGCCGCCACCAGTCGAAGCGCGGCTTGTCGCCGGGACCGCGCCCGACCGTGTCGAGATAGAGGACGAGCGGTGCGCCGGTCTTCGCGTCGCGCCCGTCCGGATAGCCCGCCTCGGCGAGGAGCGCCCTCGCCTGCTCGACGGGACGGCGCTGCGCGCGCCCGCCCTGCCACAGGTGGGTGAGCGGATTGATGCCCTCGCGGCCGCTGCGCTGGCCGAAGATGCCGGGCGCGAGCGGGTCGTGCGCCACCTGGCCGCGGCCGTTGAGGAAGATGGAGATGAACTCCTCCCAGTCCACGGCAATGGCGATCGCCTGGCGCAGCTTCCTCGAGCGCTCCGCGTCGCCGCCGACGGTGGCGTCGAGCCAGTTGACGCCGAGGTACAGGATCGTCGTGTCCGCCGAGGTGCGCAGCCGGATGCCCTTCGCCTCCATCTCCGGCGTCAGGCCGACCTCGCCGCCGATCGAGACGCGCACCGCCTGGTCGAAGGTGTCGCTCGGGATCGCCGAGGAGTCGTAGTAGCCCTGCAGGAACTTGTTCCAGTAGGGGATGCTCTCCTTCTCGCGCGAGAACAGCACGCGCTCGACGAACGGCATGGTCCTGCCGGCGTCGGCGAGCAGCCCCTCGGCCGCGTCGCCGGGCGCGCCGTCGGCGGGATAGGGCTCGCCGCGGAAGTTCGGATTGCGCGCGAGCTCCATCTTCGCATTCGGGTTGTTCTCGGTGAGCATGTAGGCCCCGGTCCCCACCGGCCACCAGTCGAGCGTGAAGTTCTTCTCCGCCATGCCCGGCTGCTCGAAGAATCGCTCCGCCTCCCAGGGCACGGGCGCGAAAAACGGCATCGCCAGCCAGTACACGAACTGTGGATAGCGGCCCTTCAGCTTCACGCGGTAGCTGTAGTCGTCGACCTTCTCCACGCCCTCGAGCCGGTGCTCGCGCAGGTCGAGCCAGTCCTGCTTTCGCGTGTCGAGCTTGCGCAGCCGCGCGGCCAATTCGCGCAGGCCGACGATGTACTCGCTCATCAGGCCGAGGATCGGCGAATGCAGGCGCGGGCTGGCGAGGCGCTTGATTTCGTAGATGTAGTCGTCGGCGGTGAGCTCGCGCGTGCCGAGCGGCAGACTGTACGGGCTGTCCAGCCGCGCGATGCGCGCGCGCTCGAGCCCGTGGTTCTGCGCCACGAACGCCGGATGCGGCTGGTAACGGATGCCACGGCGGATGCGGATCGTGTACACGGTATAGCGGCCGCCCTCCACTTCCACCGCCCTGGGCACCTCGAGCGCGGTCAGGGGCACGAGCTCGTAGGGCCGCCTGAGATAGTGGTACTGCAGCGGCGGCTCATACACCTGCTGCGTGAAGCGCGCCTCGTCCTCGGTGTAGGACTGCACGGGGTCGAGGTGCTTGGGGCGCTCGGTAAACGCCGAGTAGAGGACGTTTCTGCCGCGATCCGCGGCCGGATAGGGGTCGTTCCAGACTTCCGCGCAGCCCGCCACGAAAACCAGAGTCAAAAGCAGTGCCCGCATGGCGGAAAGTATAATGCCCCGATGGGATTCCTCTCCGGAAAGAAGATCCTCGTCACCGGCCTGCTCAGCAATCGCTCGATCGCCTACGGCATCGCGAGGGCCGCGCGGCGCGAGGGCGCGGAACTGGCGTTCACCTACGCGGGCGAGCGCTTCAGGGACCGCGTCGCCGGGCTGGCGAAGGAATTCGCCTCCGACATCGTGCTGCCCTGCGACGTCACGAGCGACGCCGAAATCCCGGCCCTGTTCGAGTCGCTGCGCGCGCACTGGGACGGACTCGACGGCCTGGTGCACGCGATCGCTTTCGCCCCGCGCGAGGCGATCGCCGGCGAGCTGCTGGAAGGGTTCTCGCGCGACGCGTTCCGGCAGGCGCACGAGGTCTCGGCCTACAGCTTTCCGGCGCTCGCCAAGGCGGCGCTGCCGATGATGCAGGGGCGCGCCGGCGCGCTGCTCACCCTCACCTACCTGGGCGCGGAGCGCCAGATTCCGCACTACAACACCATGGGTCTGGCCAAGGCGAGCCTGGAGGCCTCCGTGCGCTACCTCGCGGCGGACCTCGGCCCGAACGGCATCCGCGTCAACGCGATCTCGGCCGGCCCGATCAAGACGCTCGCCGCGGCGGGCATCGCCGGCTTCGGCAAGATCCTCAAGCACGTCGAGACCTTCGCGCCATTGCGGCGCAACGTCAGCATCGACGAGGTCGGCAACGCCGCGGCGTTCCTGCTCTCGGACCTTGCCGCCGGCATCACCGCGGAGATCCTGCACGTCGACGGCGGCTTCAACGTCGTGTCGGTTACCATCGCCGGCGAAGCCGGCGCCGCCTGAGCGCTACTTCTTCTCCAGGTTGTCGCGGCTGATTTCGACCTTCGCCCGCGCGCGCAGGCTCGCGACGTAGGCTTCGAACTGCTCGGCGCCCGCCTCGCGGTCGAGGCGCGCCAGCTCCTCGGCGTTCTGCGGCGCCGGCCTGGGCTCGGCCGCGATCACGCGCGCGATGCGGTAGATCGCGTAGCCCTGATCGCCGCGCTCGACGCCGACGTAGGCGGGCAGCTTCGAGACGTCCGCCGCCATGATCCTGCGCATCGCCTGCGGCTCGAGGCCGCGCGCCTCGCGCCGCGACACCAGCTGCGCCGCGCCCCACTGCAGCCCCGCGTCCCCGCCCTTGGCGAGCGCCGCGAGCTTCGCCGTCCCCTCCTTCTGCGCCAGCGCCGCCGCCTCGCGCCGCGCGAGCCGCTGCGCGACCTCGGCCTTAACCTCCTCGAACGGGCGCTGCGCCGCCGGCCGGTGCTCGGCGACGCGCGCCGCAACCAGCACGCCCGGTGCAACCTCCACCGCGTCGGTATTGCGCCGCTGCTGGATCGCCTCCGGTGCGAACAGCGCCGCGCGCAGCTTCGGGTGGGCGAGCGCGCCGCTCTCCGGCGTCGCCTGGCGCGTGAGCCAGTCGCTGCTCATCAGCTTGAGCTTGTAGCGCTCGGCCGCCGGCTTGAGGCTGTCGGATTGCTCGTACACCATGTTGTTGAATCCTTCGGCGGCCTCGGCGAAGCGCTTGGCCGCCTTCTCCTTCGCCAGCTCGGCGGCGAGCTCGGTGCGCACTTCGTCGAAGCTGCGCGCCTTGCCGGGCTGGATGCCGGTTACGCGGACCACGTGGAAGCCGAACTCGGTCTGCACGACCTCGGTCTCGCCGTCCTTGAGCCTGAAGATCGCGTCCTCGAGCGGCTTGCTGGCGAGGGCGCCTTTCGGGTTCAGCCCCAGGTCGCCGCCGTTCGCCGCCGAGCCGCTATCGAGCGAGTGCTCTTTCGCCAGCTCGGTGAAGCGCTGCGGCGCGGCGCGCGCCTCGGCGAGGATGCGGTCAGCCTCCTGCCGGGTCTTCACCAGGATATGACTGGCGCGCCGCTGCTCCGCGGACCCGTACTGGGCCGCGCGCGCCTCGTAGGCGGCCTTCAGCTCAGCGTCGCTCGCGCTTTCGCCGGCGGCCAGCTCCGCGGCCGAGAGCACGAGGTACTCGGCGCGCACGCGCTCGGGGATGCGGTAGTCGGTGGAATTGGCGTCGTAGAAGACCTTGACCTGCGCCTCCGCAGGCTTGACCTGGGCCAGGAAGGGCTCCACCTGGATCAGCGCCTGCGCGATCTCGCGCTGCTGGCCCTGCAGCGCCAGCAGCCGCTCGGCGACCGCGCGCGGCTGGAACGCGCTGGCCGAGAGCGCGCCGGCGAGCCGCGCCGCCGGGATCTCGAGCCGCAGGCGCTCGACGTTGCCCTCGTCGGACATGCCGCGCGACCTCAGGAACGCCATGTAACGCTCGGAGGAGAACTTGCCGCCCTCCTGGAACTCCGGCGCGGCGACGATGGCCGCCACCACCTGCTCGCGCGAGAGCGCGAGCTGCGCGTCGGCCACCTGGGCCATCACCAGGCGCTGCGCGATCATCGATTCCAGGATCGCCAGCCGCATTTCCGGGGTGTCGAACTCCGACAGGTCGGCGCCGCGTCCGAACAGCTCCCGCACGCGCTCCTGCTGGCGCTGCAGCTCGTCGGCAAACTCGCGCTGCGAGACCGGAATTCCGTCCACCAGCGCGACGTTGCCGCTGCCGCGAATCGTGTTGGTGTACGACTCCAGGCCGAAGAAGGCGAACGGAATGATCGTCAGCCCGAGGATGACCTGCAGGATCCGCTTGCGCTTGGCGACGAAGTCGAACATGCATCTCTTCCGGGCGCGATTCTAGCATCGCGCCGCGCGCGCACCGCGGCTCAGGACTTCGCCACGCGCCAGTACTGGTACTTCATCGCCGCCGCCGAGCCCGCAACGATGGCGGCGAAGGTGAGCAACGAGCCGAGCGCCAGGGTCGAGACGCCGGTGATCGCCTGGCCGATGGTGCAGCCGAGCGCGGTGATGCCGCCGAAGCCCATCAGCAAGCCGCCGATAATGTGGTTGGCGGTATCCTCGGCGTCGCGAAATCCTTCCCAGCGGAAGCTCCGCGAGGCCAGCGCGTAGGCGGCCGAGCCGGCGATGACTCCCGCGGCGGAGGCGATGCCGTAGGTGACGATCTTCGACTTGTCGGTCCACAGCATGAAGTACTCGAGCGTGAACGCCAGCGGCGAGACGAACGAGAACGACTCCATGCGCCCGGTGTTGGTGGCGACGAAGGCTTCCTGCAGCGTATTCGGGTCTTCCGCGATGTAGCCGATATGCCCGCTCACGTACCAGCCGCCGACCACGACCAGGCCGGTGACCACGCCGCCCAGGGTGTAGTCAAAGCTCGCGCGGAACGCTTTGCTCGCGTAGATGAAGATCAGCATGGCGCAGCCGATTGCGGCCGCGAGCGTGGCGGTCCAAGCGGCCTTCGACCAGCCCAGCCAGGAAGAGAAAAGCGAGGGCAGGTCCTGCCCCGGTGCGAGCGTGAGCGTGGCGCGCTCGAGCACCCCGACGCGAAACGCGCCGAACAGGCCGCGCAGCGTCATGTAGGCCGCGATGCCGAGGAAGACGTAGACCACGAGCGATTTCAGGCTGCCCCCGCCGATGCGGATCAGGGTCTTCGAGCCGCATCCGGAGCCGAGCGTCATGCCCACGCCGAACAGGAATCCGCCCACCAGGTACGACAGCCAGGTGAAGTTCGGCCCCGGATAGATGGATTTGGACAGGTCGACGACCCCCCCGAGCTGCAGCGCGCTCGAGCCGAGCAGCGCCACGGCGATGGCGAGCAGCCACATGCGCATGCGGCTCGTGTCGCCCATGTTGACCCAGTCCGACACCGCGCCCATGGTGCAGAAATTGGTCTTGTTGCCGACCGCGCCGAAGATGAAGGCGAGCGCGAACGCGCCGCCGGTCACGTACGGCGCGAGCTGCGCGGGGGTGGTCTCGCTCATGCCAAATTGTGTCGCGGGCGGCGCGGCCGGCGCATTGGAGTTTCGTAGGCGCTCATCAAATCGCCTGATGAAGATGCTCGAGCGCCCTGCCGCGATCGAGCACGCCGCGCACGGCGTCGGCGGCGCTCCTCAGATCGCCGTGGCGGCCGAGATGCCAGAGGCACAGCGCGGCGCCATAGATCAGGCTGTCGCGCGTCGCGCCGGGCTGGCCGGCGAGCGCCGCCATGCCCGCCTGCGCGGCCTGTTGCGCGACCTGCGCGGCATCGAACGACGCTTCGCCCTGCTCGGCGTCGGTCACACCGGCGATGCGCGGCGCACGCACCGGCTGCTCGATGCCCAGCGCGGCCGGCCTGAAATCCGCGTGGGTCTCCTCGCCCCGGTCGTGATAGTGGAACGCCCTGCCGCCCTGTGAGAGCGACGGAATCACCCCGCCTTCGACCCCGCGCACGATGAGCGCGGAATCGAAGCCGGCGTGGCGCGCGAGCAGCGCGTAGATGCGCGGATAGGGCTTGTGCACGTAGCCGGTGACAAAGTGCGTCTTCAGGCGGCCGCGCACGGGTCCGGCCAGCACTTCGGCGGTGGTGATGGCCGGCCGCTTGACGATGAGCGTGCGCAGCCCGGAAAGTGCGTGCAGTTTCGGGCAGAACGCCTGCTGATCGACGTAGGCCCAGCCGACGGCGGGATCGCCCAGGCGCGCGGCGGCCTGCGCCGGCTGCAGATCCACCGGCAGCCCGGCGGCGCGCAGCACCTGCCGGTGGGTGACGCCGTACTTGGGCCCCATGCGCTCGACGCCGTGAGAGACCGCCGCGACGCCGCAGGCTGCGAGCAGCGCCGGCAGGAAAGGCGAGGCCGGCAGCGTGCGAACGAATCCGTCGTAGGGATCGCCGATATCGAGCACCTCGTCCACCGGTGCGGTGGCGCTGCGGGTTGCTTCGAGGATGGCGTCGAGCACGCCGCGGTTTTCATCGTCGGTTTCGCGCTTCATGCGCAGCGCGATGAGGAATACCCCGGCCTGCACCGGATCGACCTGTCCATCGAGCACCAGGCGCATCGCGGCGCAAGCCTCCTCGCGCGAGATGTCCTTGCTCAGCTCCGGCCCGGTGGCGATTCGCTTGAGGATCGAACGCATCAGTGGAGCGCTCACGGCGTCCCCCCTTCGGGCACACCGATCAGGATATGCCCGCCTTCCAGCCGCACCGGATAGGTCCTGAGGTCCTCTTCCGCCGGTTCTTCCAGCGCCTTGCCGGTGCAGACATTGAAGCGGCTGCCGTGCAGCGGGCACTTGACCAGCTCGCCCTTCAGGAAGCCCTTCGAGAGCGAGGCTTCTTCGTGGGTGCAGGTATCGTCCACGGCGTAGAAGCGCCCCGCCACGTTGGCGAGCAGGATGCGCCGGCCGCCGACATCGATCCGCTTCATCCTGCCGGGCGGAAGCTCGGCCGCCTGCGCCGCCTCGACGAACGCGCTCACGCTGCCGGCTCGAACCATTTCAGGCGCTCGCGCAATCTCACCACCTCGCCGATGATGATGATGGTCGGCGCCTTCACGCCGCTCCGGTGCACGATGCCGGGCAGCGTCTCCAGGTCGCCGGTGAGCACGCGCTGTTCCGGCGTCGTGCCCTGCTGGATCAGCGCGGCCGGCGTGGCGGCCGGCAGGCCGTGCGCGGCCAGCTCGCGGCACAGGACGTCGACGCCGAGCAGTCCCATGTAGAAAACGATGGTCTGGCGCGGCTGCGCGAGCGAGCGCCAGTTCAGGTTCATGCTGCCGTCCTGCAGATGGCCGGTGACGAATACCACCGACTGCGAATAATCGCGGTGCGTGAGCGGGATGCCGGCGTACGACGCGCAGCCCGCCGCCGCCGTAATGCCCGGCACGACCTGGAAAGGAATGCCCTCGGCAGCCAGGGTATCGATCTCCTCGCCGCCGCGCCCGAAGATGAACGGATCGCCCCCCTTTAGGCGCACCACGCGCTTGCCTTCCTTCGCCAGGCGCACCAGCAGGTGATTGATGTCCTCCTGCGGCAGCGCGTGCCTTGCGCGCTCCTTGCCGGCGTAGATGCGCTCGGCCTCCAGCCGCACCAGATCGAGAATCGGCCGCGATACCAGCCGGTCGTACACCACGACGTCGGCCTGCTGCATGAGGCGCAGGGCGCGGAATGTGAGCAGGTCCGGATCCCCGGGACCCGCGCCGATCAGGGACACCTCGCCGCCGCGGAAGGCAAAGCTGGCGTCATCGAGCGCCGCCTGCAGGGCCTTGCCGGCCTCGCCCTCGCGGCCGCTGAACACCAGCTCGGCGATCGGCCCCTGCAGCATGCGTTCCCAGAAGCGCCGCCGCTCGCGCGGCTCGAAGCGCGCCTTGACCTGATCGCGGAACGCCCTCGCCAGCGCAGCGAGACGGCCGTAGCCCGCCGGGATCAGGCTTTCCAGGCGCGCGCGCAGCAGCCGCGCCAGCACCGGCGAGGCGCCGCCGCTCGACACCGCCACCACGAGCGGTGCACGCTCGACGATGGAAGGCAGGACGAACGAGCACAGCGCCGGCTGATCGACCACGTTCACCGGGATGCGCCGCGCCCTGGCGGCGGCGGCGATCGCGCGATTCAGAGTGGCGTCGCCGGTGGCGGCGATCGCCACCGCGCAGCCCGTCATGTCTTCTTCGCGAAACTCCGCCGTCACCGTGACGCGCGCGCCCGCGCGCCGCAGCAATGCGGCTTTGCGCGCCGCCACCGCGCCCGTGCCCACCACCAGGCAGGCTTGGTCGCGGACATCGAGAAAGATCGGCAGATATTCCATGGTGTCTTATGCTAGATGCCGAGGGTCATGACGGCGCACGTACAGGTCAAGCCGAGCGGCTGGGGGTTTTCCGTCGACGGCAACGACAGCCTGCTGGAGGCGGCGCTGCGCGCCGGGCTCGCGCTCGACTACGGCTGCAGCAGCGGCAGCTGCGGAAAATGCAAGGCGCGGATCCTTTCGGGCCAGGCGCACCGGACGCGCCACGCCGATTATGCGCTCACCGCGGCCGAGAAGAACGCCGGGGTGGTGCTCATGTGCTGCAATACCGCCCATACCGACCTCGTGATCGAGGCGCACGAGGCGCACGGCGCGGCGGACATGCCGCTGCAGTCCATCGACACCAGGGTCAGGTCGGTGAGCGCGCTCGGCGACGGCGTGCGGCTGCTGCAGCTGCAGACGCCGCGCGGCAACCGGCTGCGCTTTCTGGCCGGACAATCGGCGTCGCTGTCGCTGGCCGAGGGCGTCGGCGCAGCCTACCCCATCGCGAGCTGCCCGTGCGACGACCGTAACCTGCAGTTCCACGTATGGCGGCGCGCCGGCGATGCCTTCGCCGAGCACGTGTTCGGCGGGCTGAAGGGCGGGGACTCGGTGCGCCTCGAGGGACCGCGCGGCGAGTTCGTGCTGAACGAAGAATCGCGTCGCCCGCTCGTCTTCATCGCCTGCGACACCGGCTTTGCGCCCATCAAGAGCCTGCTCGAGCACGCCATGGCGCTCGAAGCGGCCGAGACGCTGCATCTGTACTGGATAGCCTCCAGCCCGGGCGGGCACTACCTCGACAACCTGTGCCGCTCGTGGAGGGATGCCTTGGATAACTTCCGTTACCACCCGATTAGCGCGCAAGCGGTGCTGTGGCAGCTGCTGGGGGATCATGCGCGGCTGGACGAATGCGACGTTTACGTCGCGGGACCCGCGCCGTGGGCGCAGGTGACCGAGTTCCTGCTGCTCGAGCTCGGGCTGCCGCGATCGCAGTTGCGCCTCGACACGCGGGAGTTCTGAGGGAAAGTCATGCGCCGGGCGGGGCCGGGGACTTGCGCCTGTTTCTGCCCAGGCCGTGCTCGACCGCGCTCACCGCTGCCTCGACGCGCGAGCGCATGCCGAGCTTGCGCAGGATCGCCTTGACGTGCAGCTTGACGGTGCCGTCGGTGATCTGCAGGGCGCGCGCGATCATCTTGTTGCTGAGGCCGTCGGCGACGCACTCCAGGATCTCCAGCTCGCGCGGCGTGAGCTCGGCGAAAGGCGCCGCCCGACGCGGCGTTTCCCGCTCCGGGCCGCTATCGCTCCGCACCAGGCGTGCCAGGGTTCCGACTACCTCCTGCGCCACGACGTGGTCGCCCTGCAGGACCGCCTCGCGCGCGGGCACCAGGTCATCGGGCTCGCTGTCCTTCAGCAGATAGCCCTGCGCGCCCCCGCGCAGCGCAGCGCCCAGATCGGCATCCTCCCGGCTCATGGTGAGCATCACCACCGGCGCGCCGACACCGCTTGCGCGCAGCTGCTTCAAGGTTTCGATGCCGGTCATGCCCGGCATCTTGACGTCGAGCAGGATGATGTCGGTGCCGAGCTCGCGCGCGCGCCGCACGCCTTCCTCGCCCGAGCTGACCGAGGCCACCACCTGGACGCCGCGGCTCTGCAGCAGCTCCTCGATGCCCTTGCGCACCAGCGCGTGGTCGTCGATCAGCAGCACTCGCACGTCAGCGCCCCGCGGCAACGGCAGGTGCGGCGGCCGGCGGCGCGTTGAAGATCAGCACGATGCGCGTGCCCTCGCCGGGCTCGCTCTCGATCACGATCTGGCCCGGCAGCCGCTCGGCGCGCTCGCGCATGATCGCGAGCCCGGCATGCTCGGCAGGCATCGGCTCGTCCGGGCTGGCCATGCCCAGGCCATCGTCCTCGATCAGCACGGTGTACAGATCACCCTCGTTGTTGAGCATGATGCGCACGTTGCGCGCGCTGCTGTGCTTGCGGATATTGATGAGCGCCTCCTGGATGATGTAGAAGACCTGGATCTCCTGCGCGGGCGTGAGCTCGAGCGCCCGGCACTCGTTCTGAAAGAACACCGCGATGCCGGTTTCGCGGCCGAAGCGCTCGACCAGGTTGGCGACCGTCTGCACCAGCCCGGCGTCGTCGATCCTGAGCCGGAAGTTGGTCAGCAGGTCGCGCAGGTCGGCGCTCGCCTGCGTCATCGCCCGGCGCAGGCCGTTCGCTTCGTACTGAGCGGCGCCGAAGTCCTTGCGCGCCAGCGACTCGCTCAGCATCTTCAGCTGCATGCGCATGCCGATCAGCGACTGCGCGAGCGAATCGTGCAGCTCGTTGCCGATGAGGCTGCGCTCCTCCATGATCGCGAGCCGGCGCGCCTCGCCCTCGAGACGCGACTTTTCGATGGCGAGGCCGAGGTGGCGGCCCACGCTCAGGAGAAGATCGTGTATGTCCTCGCCCATGGCCGCGAGCGGGCGGTCGAGAAACAGGTTGTATACCCCCAGAATATGGTCCTGGTACTGCACCGGAACCACCACGAACTGGGTGCAGTCGCGCTCGAGCATCGGCCGGCCGATGAGCGCCGCGCAGGGCGCGGTGCCGCTCTGCAGGCGTAGCCCTCCTTCGGCCGCGGCCCAGCCGCAAGGGCAGCGGCCGAGCGGCATCAGCCGGTCGCGCTCGACCACCTCCGGCGCCAGGCCCCGGCTCGCGATGAGCCGGGTGTGGCCGTCTCCGGTCGCCAGTCGCACGCTGGCCGCGCGCGCGTCCACCAGCTCGATGAAGGTGTCGAGAAAGTCCTCGAGCAGATGCTCGAGGCTGCCGGGCTGGCTGAGGCTGGTCGCAATCTCGTACAGGATGTCGAGCGACTGGGTCTTGCGCGCGAGGCGTACCGCCTGGGTCAGCGCCGGCTTCGGGGAGGTGGACTCTGGCATGCCGAAAATCAGACTAACCCCATGCCGAGGCGGCGTCCAGCGGCGCGCCCTACCGCGGCGGCGGCGGCTTGTGCGACGGATCGTTCGGGTTGATGAAGATGAAGCGCCACTCGCCGGGATTGATCTCGACGAAATCCAGAGTGGCGCCGCTCAGCAGCTCGACGCTGCCGGCGGACACCAGCAACATGACGCCGTTCGCCGCTACCTTCGTGTCGCCCTCGGCCTGCGCGTCGAAGCCCATGCCGTACTCGATCGCACCTTTGTCGTCCTGATGCGCGGCCAGGCGCAGGCACGCGCCCCCTGCCCCCGCCTGCTGCGCCGACCGGGCGATCTGTTCCGCGGCCCGCGGCGTGACGGTGATCATCAGCCGGTGCTCCCCGCAACGAGTTCCCGGCGATTTCCAGCGGCATGCTTGCAGCTCCTCACGAAATCGACGAAGCGCGGCGCCCAGCGGTTGCCGCCCACGTCGCGCAGATGCGAGTACGAGGCGAGCAGATTCCTGTGCACGATGCCGTCGTGGCGGCCGTCGATGCCGTGGCCGCGCTCGACGTCGTACGCGAACTCGAGATCGGGCGCGAGGTTCTCGACGCTCGAATAGTGGAACTCGTGCGCGCGGATGAGCGCCGGCTCGCCCGCCGGCCGCGCGGGCCACAACCCGCGCCCGGTTTCGCGCAGGTGCACGTAGCCGCGCCCTACGGGACGCGCGTGCATGACGATGTCGGCGGCTATGGCGCCGACCATCCCGGCGCGGCGCCCGTGCCATTCGATCGAACGCGCGAGGT
This sequence comes from Betaproteobacteria bacterium, assembly GCA_016177575.1. GTDB lineage: Bacteria > Pseudomonadota > Gammaproteobacteria > Burkholderiales > SG8-39 > RBG-16-66-20. The sequence continues at coordinate 5,127 of JACOVA010000028.1, read as the reverse complement.
ACATCAGCCCGCCGCATTCGGCGTAGGCCGGCAGCCCCGCTTCGATCGCCCGGCGCACGTCTGCACGCAGCTCCGCGTTCGCGGCGAGCGCGTCCATGTGCGTTTCCGGGAAGCCGCCGCCGACGAAAAGGCCGTCGGCCCACGGCAGCCGCTTGTCGCGCAGGGTGTCGAACGCCACCAGCTCCGCGCCCGCGGCGCGCAAGGCCTCGAGATCGCCCGGATAGTAAAAGCCGAACGCCGCGTCGCGCGCGATCGCCACGCGCACGGCCGGCGCGCGCATCGCCCGATCGGACGGGCTCGAGGCAGGCAGCGGTTCAACCTGGCGTGCGATCGTCAATATCCGGTCGAGATCGACCTGCCCGGAAACCAGCGCCGCGATCTCGTCGACGCATTTGCGCGCGGCCTGCGCCTCGTTGCTCGGCACCAGACCGAGGTGGCGCTCGACGATCGTCATGCGCTCGTCGTGCTGTACCGCGCCGAGCACCGGCACGCCGGTGTAGTGCTGGATCACGGCGCGCAGCTTGGCCTCGTGGCGCGCGCCGCCGAGCTGATTCAGGATCACGCCGGCGATGCGGATGTTCGGGTCGAACGCCTGGTAGCCGAGAATGAGCGGCGCGATGCCGCGCGTCATGCCGCGCGCGTCGATCACCAGCACCACCGGCGAGCCAATCGTCGCCGCGAGCGCGGCGTTGCTATTGCTGCCGTCGAGCGCTAGCCCGTCGTACAGGCCCTTGTTGCCTTCCACCAGGCCGAGAGTGGCGCCCGCCATGCGCTGCGCGAACTCGGCGCGAATCTCCTCGGCACCGCTCAGGTAGGGGTCGAGGCTGTAGCACGGCCGCCCGGCTGCCAGCCCCAGCCAGAGCGGATCGATGTAATCCGGGCCCTTCTTGAACGGCTGCACCGCTTCGCCGCGCGCGCGCAGGGCGGCGCACAAGCCGAGGCACTGGGTGGTCTTGCCCGAGGACTTGTGAGCGGCGGAGATGAACAGGCGGCTCATGCTGTGCTGCCACCGACGTCGCCATCGGCCAGGCTGCGCGGCAGGAACGGCAATACCTTGAGCGCCACGGCGGTGAGCGCCAGCGCCAGCGCCACGCCGCCCGCGCCGAGCGCGACTTCCGGCAGGCTGGGCGCGTAGGCCGCGACCACGCCGTCGAAGAAGCTGCTGCTGACCTCCTTGTCCGGGAATATCCGTTGCGGATAGGCCTGGCCGCCGATGATGAGGACGTACAGCTGTGCGAGACCGCCCAGGATCACGCACAGCGCCGCCGCCGCGAGGGCGCGGCGCGACGCAGTACCGAACAGCAGCAGCAGGGGCAGAAGGCCGCCGATCAGGACCTGGCCGAACCAGAACAGCGCCGGGTAGACGCCGCCCTCCCAGAGGAAGAAGCGCTCGAGGTCGTGCTGGCGCGCGATGTAGAGGTTGGTGAGGTGATGGACGGCGACGAAATACAGGACCGTGGCCACGAACACGCCGAGCAGCTCGCGCAGCCTTTTCAGCACGACTTCGCCCAGCGCCCGGCCCGTCCATCCGCAGGCAGCCATCAGCACCAGCACGAAGATCGCCAGCCCGAAGGAGAACGACATGACGATGAACAACGGCGCAAGCAGCGCGCTGTCGTAAGGCTCGCGCGCCACCAGAAAGCCGAAGATCGATCCGGTGCCGGTGGTGAGGACCAGGCGCCAGAGCAGCGCGACCAGGCCGACGCCCTTGCTGTAGAGGTTCAGGCGTCGCTCGAACAGGGTCCACATATACACCCCTACGACAGCGAAGAAGCCGGTGTAGAGGAAGATGTTCCAGGCGAAGATCGACTTGAAGTTGTAGTGCGTCATCGCCACGATCAGCCGGTCGGGCCGCCCGAGGTCGAGCACCAGCACGGCCAGGCCGCCGGCGAGCAGCGTGACCGCGAGCAGCCCCGACAGCCGCGCCAGCGGCTTGTAGAGGTCCCGGCCGAACACCGAAGCGATCGAAGCGACGTTGAGCGCGCCCGAAGCGGCCACGATCAGGAACACCGCGAACACATGCGGCGTTCCCCACACGATGCGGTTGCTCATCCCGGTGACGTAATGGCCTTCATGCTCCATGGTCCAGGCGGCGACCAGGCCGGCGAATATCAGGGCGGCCAGGGCGCCGAGCAGCGCGTAGTAGCCGCCGCTGCCGCCTTCGATTTCCCGGTAATGGACGCGCGCCATGCGCTACAGCCCCTGGTAGCGCACGCCGGTGTTGAGCGCGAGATCGGCGCGCACCTGGCTCGAGGGCTCGCTCTTCAGGCGCCGGTGGATCTCCGCGGCGGGGTCGTTGAGATCGCCGAACGCCATGGCTTTGCCGCCGTCCCGGTTGCAGGCCTCCACACAGGCCGGGGTCTGGCCGCGGTCCACCCGGTGCACGCACAGGGTGCAGGACTCCACCGTGCCTTTGCCGCGCGGCACGCCTGCCTTCTGGCCGCTCACCGCCTCGTGGACGACCGAGCGCGCGCCGTACGGGCAGGCCATCACGCAGTAGCGGCAGCCGATGCAGGTGTGCTTGTCGACCAGCACGATGCCGTCGTCGCGCCTGAACGAGGCGCCGGTCGGGCACACGTCCACGCACGGCGGGTCCTCGCAGTGCTGGCACATGAGCGGCAGCGTCTGCGCGTAGCCGGTGCGCTTGTCGCGCAGGCTCACCTTGCGGATCCACTGCGCGTCGGTGGCGGGACGGCCGTGACCGCTGACGCCGTTCTCCTCGTGGCAGGCGGTGACGCACACGTCGCAATCCGTGCACTTCGTGATGTCGATCAGCAGCCCCCAGCGCTGCAGCTTGGAGGCGGCCTCCTGCGGCGAGCGTGCCTGCGCAAGCTCGATCAGTCTCAGCCCGGGCGCGAGCGCCGCACCCGCGGCGGCGGCGCCCCAGCCCAGCAGCTGGCGCCGGTGCGGATTCATGGCCTGGCCGCGGTCCGCTGCCGGCGCAGCGGCGTATGGCACTCGAAGCAGTCGATGCTCACCGAGGCGTAGGCGTGGCAGCTCGCGCAGAAGCCCTCCTTGCCGAGCACGCTGCCGGTCTCGCGGCTGGCGTGGCATTCGATGCAGTTCCCGAGGCTGTTGCGCGGCTCGCGCAGTCCCTGGCGCACGGTCCGGTCGCGCTGGTGCAGCAGCATCGTCATGTGATCCCTGCGCATTTCCTCGATCGGCGCGACGCAGGTTCCGCCTTTCTCGATCTTGAACACCGGCAGCGCAATGCGCCGCGCGCGCTTTTCCTCGGCGTCGGCGCAGCCCGCCGCCATCAGCGCGGCGACCACGATCCCGGCAGCGATGCGCATCATTGCCGATCGCCGGCGCTCAGTGATCGCCCAGCCCCATCTTGATGTAGCCGGTGGGGCAGACGTCGGCGCAGATGTGGCAGCCGATGCAAAGGTCGTAGTCGGTATAGACGTAGCGGCCCATGGTCGCTTCCGATTTCGGCGTGCGCTTGACCGCGGTCTGCGGGCAGTAAATGACGCAGTTGTCGCACTCGAAGCACATGCCGCAGCTCATGCAGCGCTTGGCCTCGTCCACCGCCTGCTTGTCGTCCAGGCCGACCATGCGCTCGGTGAAGTGGCCGAGCACTTCCTCGGCCGAGGGACCGATCTCGCTGCGCTTGATGCGCTCCTGGCGCGCGAAATGGCCGAGGAACAGCTCGCCCGACATGCATACTTCGGCCGCGCTGCGGTCCTCGAAGTTGTGAACGGCGAAGCCGCCCACCGCCTTGCCGGCGAGCGAGGTGCCGCGCACGCCCTGGTCGATGGGGCGCGGGCCGTTCGCCGCGGAGGCTTCGAACTTCGCCGGCTCGAGACGGGCCTCGCGCAGCTTCTCCAGCAGATTGAAGTGATGCACGTCGACCTTCGGGCGCTTTGCCATCTCCTGCTTGCCGAGATAGCGGTCGATGCTGTCGGCGGCGATCGAGCCCTGGCCGATCACCGTGGTGAGCAGGTGCGGGCGGATGATGTCGCCGCAGGCGAACACGCCTCGCCGGTTCGGCAGCTGGTAGAACTTGTCGGCGGCGATCAGGCCCTTGCCGTTGTCGAGCTCTTCCATGCCGGCGAGGTCGCCCGCCTGCCCGATCGCGACGACGATCAGGTCGGCCTCGAGGTCGCGCTCGGTGCCGGGCTTCTCGGTGAACTTGCCCTTGTCCCACTGCACCTCGATCACGCGCAGGGCCACCGCGCGCCCGCTGCGCTCGTCGACGATCACCTTCTTCGGCAGCAGATTGCCCTCGATCTTCACGCCCTCGCGCTGCGCGTCCTCGATCTCGTGCTTGGCCGCGTTCATCTGCTCGATCGGCTGCATCGAGGTGAGCATCACGTCCGCGCCCTGGCGCGCCGCCAGCGTCGAGACGTCGTGCGCGGTGTGCCCCATGACGACGAACTCGGGCCGCTCGGTCTCCTTGACGTCCTCGACGTAGCCCAGGCGCCGCGCCACCGAAACCACGTCGACCGAGGTATCGCCGCCGCCGACCACCACCACGCGGCCCGCGACCGACTTGAGGCGCCCCTGGTTGAACGCCTCGAGGAACGCGACGCCGCTGATGACGTTGGGCGCATCGGCGCCCGGCACCGGCAGCGGTCGGCCGGACTTGCAGCCGAGCGCGAGCAGCACCGCGTCGAATTGCGCCTCCAGGTCCTTGAGCGCGATGTCGCGCCCGACGCGGGTGTTCGCGTGCACCTCCACGCCCATGGCGAGGATGCGGTTGACCTCGCCGTCGAGATGCGTGCGCGGCAGCCGGTAGCCGGGCACGCCGTACTTCGCCATGCCGCCGAGCTCGGCGTGATCGTCGAACAGCGTCACCGCGTGCCCCTTGCGGCGCAGCTGGTATGCCGCCGACAGGCCCGCCGGCCCGCCGCCGACGATGGCGACGCGCTTGCCGGTGTCGGGGCCCGCCTCGAACGCGTAGCCTTGCTGCAGCGCGTAGTCACCGATGTACTGCTCGACCGCGTTGATGCCGACGGTGTCTTCCACCTTGTTGCGGTTGCAGCCGGTCTGGCAGGGCGCCGGGCACACCCGCCCCATCATCGACGGAAACGGATTGGCGTCGGTCGAGCGGCGGAACGCGTACTCCTGCATGCTCGTGCCCTTGGGAGCCTTCTCCACTCCGCGCACGATGTTGAGCCAGCCGCG
>JACOVA010000025.1 GCA_016177575.1 Betaproteobacteria bacterium | reverse complement strand
CATCGACCCGCGCGCCACCGTCACCGCGCGCGCCGCCGATCTGCACCTCGCGCTCAAACCCGGCACCGACGTTGCGCTCTTCAACGCGATGCTGCACGTCCTGCACCGGGATGGTTTTCTCGCGCGTTCATTTGTAGAAGACCACACTGAAAACTTCGAACAGCTCCGGCCGCTGCTCGACTGCTGGAGCCCCGAGCGCGCGGCCGAGGTCTGCGAGCTGCCGGCGCACAGCATCGTCGAGGCGGCGCGCATGTTCGGCACGGCCAAGGCCGCACTCTCGCTCTACTGCCAGGGGCTCAACCAGTCGACCAGCGGCACCTGGAAGAACTCCGCCCTCATCAATCTGCACCTCGCCACCGCGCAGATCGGCCGGGCGGGCGCGGGGCCGTTCTCGCTCACCGGCCAGCCCAACGCCATGGGCGGGCGCGAAGTCGGCGGCATGGCGAACCTGCTGTCCGCCCACAGGGATTTGAGCAGTGAAAAAGACAGAGCTGAGGTCGCAGCGCTCTGGGGCGTCGACAGTGTCCCCTCGAAGCCCGGCAGGACGGCGGTGGAGATGTTCGAGGCGATCGGCCGTGGCGAGATCAAGGCGGTGTGGATCGCCTGCACCAACCCGGCGCAATCGATGCCGGACGCAACTGCGGTGCGCGCGGCGCTCGCGCGCGCCGAGCTGGTCGTCGTCCAGGAGGCGTTCCGCGATGCCGAGACCTGCGCCTACGCCGACGTGCTGCTGCCGGCCGCGAGCTGGGCGGAAAAAGAGGGTACGGTGACCAATTCCGAGCGGCGCATCTCGCGCGTACGCGCGGTGGTCGCGCCTCCGGGTGAAGCGCGTCCGGATTGGAAAATCGCCGTTGACCTCGCAATTCGACTGCAATCGATTTCGAACAAGAACATCTCCTTCAACTACAAGTCCGCTGAAGACATTTTCAACGAGCACCGCGAAAGCACCCGCGGGCGCGACCTCGACATCACCGGCCTGTCCTATGCCGTTCTCGAGCGCGACGGACCGCAGCAGTGGCCCTACCCGGAAGGCGCGCAAGGCGGCCGCACGCGCCTTTACGCCGACGGCATCTTTCCGACCCCTTCGGGGCGCGCGCGCTTCGTCGCCACCGGGTATCTGCCGCCCGCCGAGTCGCCGGACGACGCCTATCCCCTGCGGCTCATCACCGGACGCCTGCGCGACCAGTGGCACAGCATGACGCGGACCGGCCTCGTCGCACGCCTCTTCAGCCACTGCCCGGAGCCTGAAATCGTTGTCAGCGAATCTGACCTGCGAAAGAACAATGTTTCGAATCAAGACCTGGTACGCGTCTCCAGCCGCCGCGGCAGCGTCGTCATGAAAATCCGCGCCTCCGACGACATGCGCCCCGGGGACGCCTTCGTCCCGATGCATTGGGGCGGACGTTTCACCGCGGGCATCGGCACCAACGCGCTTACCCTCCCGGCGATCGACCCCTATTCGAAGCAACCCGAGCTCAAGCATGCCGCGGTGCGCATCGAGCCTTTCGCCGCGCGCTGGCGCGGCGCCTTCAGCGCCCCCGCCGGCCCCGAGCTGCAGCGTGCGGCTGCGCGCTGGCTCCACCGCTTCGACTACGCGGCGCTTTCGCTCGCCGAAGGCCCGGAGACACTGGTTCGCCTCGAGCTTGCCTCGGCGCGCGACCCGGACGCGGAGGCCCTCGGCGCGCTGGAGCAAGTGTTCGGCCAGGCGCCAGTCACCGGCCCTGCCGCTCTCGATCGCGCCGTCTGCGCCTGTTTCAAGGTCGGCGAGCCCGAAATTCGCGCCGCGTTAGCCGCCGGCGCCAGCTTCGCGCGGCTGCAGAGGGAACTGAAGTGCGGCACGAACTGCGGCTCCTGCGTCCCCGAATTGCGTCGCCTGCTCGCGGCGCGCAGCCCGTCGCCCGAGGCGCCAGCTCAGTCGCGGTAGGACGGGTCTTTGGCGTCGACGAGGCGCTGCATCGCGGCGAACACGTCCTCGCAGGTGCGTTTCTCGCCCGGCGCGGATTCGCGCACCGTCTGGGCGAACACTTCCGGGCGGATGGGATTGAGCGCGCCGGCCGCGCTCGCCGCGATCTGCACGTCGCAGGCGCGCTGCAGCGTCCAGAGCGCCATGAAGGCTTCGGGCAGCGACGCGCCCCAGGCGAGCAGGCCGTGGTTGCGCAGGATCACCGCGCGCCGGTCGCCGATGCTCGCGACCAGGCGCTTCCTCTCTCCCTCTTCGACGGTGATGCCTTCAAAGTCGTGGTACGCGACCCCGCCGTGCAGCTGCGCGGCGTAGAAATTGGTCGGCGAGAGCCCCTCTTCCAGGCAGGCGACCGCCATCCCGGTAGTGGTGTGCGTGTGCATTACGCAGTGCGCGGCGCCGATCGCGCCGTGAATCGCGCTGTGAATGACGAAGCCGGCCCTATTGACCGGCCACCTCGATTCCCGCACCGGATTGCCGTCGATGTCGATCAGCACCAGGCTCGAGGCGGTGATCTCGCGGTAGTGCAGGCCGAAGGGGTTGATGAGGAAGAAGATCCCACCGTCGCGCCCCAGGCCGGGCACGCGCACCGTGATGTGGTTGAAGATCATCTCGGTCCAGCCGAGATGGTCGAAGATGCGGTAGCAGGCGGCGAGCTGCATGCGCGCCTCGCGCTCGGCCTTGCCGACCGGCAGCTTCCTTGCCGCGCGCGAGGCGCCCTGATGGTAGATCGTCATCGGGACTCGAATATACGCCCCGCAACCGAAATCGGGCGCGCTTGACAGCGGTCCGCGCCATTGTTAGTATTCAACTTCTTAGTTGATTAGTTGAGGAGTGCGGTGGTGCTCGAGCAAACTCTGCTGGCGAACGAGCCGGCGCTTCGCCTCGGCGCCTTCTTCGGCGTGCTCGCGCTGATGGCGGCCTGGGAGATCGCCGCGCCGCGGCGCGCCCTCACCGTCTCCAAGTCTGCCCGCTGGACCGCCAACCTCGGCATCGTGGTCCTCAATTCGGTGATCGTGCGGCTGCTCTTCCCCGCCGCCGCGGTCGGGGTGGCGCTCTACGCCGAGGCGCACGGCTGGGGCCTTTTCAACGCCTACGCGCTGCCTGCCTGGGTGGCGATCGTCGCGAGCGTGGTGGCGCTCGATCTTGCCATCTACCTTCAGCACGTGCTGTTCCACGCCGTGCCGGCGCTCTGGCGCCTGCACCGAATGCATCATGCCGACCTCGATTTCGACGTCACCACCGGCGCGCGCTTCCATCCGCTGGAGATCGTGCTCTCGATGCTGATCAAGCTCGCCGCCATCGCCGCGCTCGGCGCACCCGCCGCGGCGGTGCTCGCGTTCGAGATTCTGCTCAATGCGCTGTCGATGTTCAACCACGGCAACGTGCGCATTCCGGAGCGCGTCGACCTGCTGTTGCGCCGGGTGGTGGTCACCCCCGACATGCACCGGGTGCACCACTCCATCGAGCGCGACGAGACCGACAGCAACTTCGGCTTCAACCTCTCGCTGTGGGATCGCCTTTTCGGCACCTATCGCCAGCAGCCGCGCGCCGGGCACGAGGCGATGACGATCGGCATCCCCGGGTTCCGCGATCCCGGGGATTGCGCTTCGCTCGCGGGCATGCTCGCCATCCCTTTCCGCGGACCGAAGCGCGCAAGCGTCGTCGGCCTGAAGCCGGGTCATCAAGCCCGTTAGCCTGCTGCCAGCGTTGTTCGGCGCCGGAATCGGCGGCATACTGGCTGTGGAGCAGGTTCTGACATGAGCGAAAAATCGCGCAGGAGCGCCCCGCCGGGCGAAACGCTGAAATCGGCGCTCTATGAGCAGATCGGGCGCGTCGCCCTGGCGCTCGGGAGCGCGGGCCGGCTGCAGATCCTGGAATTCGTCGCGCAGGGCGAGAGAAGCGTCGACGCGCTCGCGGCGATGACCGGGCTCTCGGTTGCCAACACCTCCAAGCACCTGCAGGCGCTGCGCCAGGCGGGCCTCGTCACCGCGCGAAAAGAAGGCCTGCGCGTCTACTACGCGCTCGCGGGCGACGACGTGGCGGCGCTCGTCGGCTCGCTGCGCGCGGTCGCCGAGCACCGCGTGGCGGAAGTCGAGCGGCTCCTGCGCACCTGGCTCGCGCACCGCGACCAGATGGAGCCGGTGCGCGCGCGCGAGCTGCTCGAGCGCGTGAAGAAGGGCCTGGTGGTGGTGCTCGACGTGCGCCCGGCGCAGGAGTACGCGGCCGGCCACCTGCCCGGCGCGATCAACATTCCGGTCGAGCAGCTCGAGAACCGCCTCGCCAATCTTCCCCGGCGCAAGGAGATCGTCGCCTACTGCCGCGGGCCCTACTGCCTGATGTCGTTCGACGCGGTCGCGAAGCTCAGGAAGAAGGGCATCAAGGCGCGGCGGCTGGAGAACGGCTTTCCGGAGTGGCGCGCGGCGGGCCTGCCGGTCGAGCGCTGAGACCGGTTTGCGGTGATGCGGAGGATTGCGATCGCCAGTGCGCTGCTGTCGGCAGCGCTGTTTGGTGCAAGCACGCCGCTCGCGAAGCTGCTGCTGGGAGAGGTCTCGCCGCTGCTGCTCGCCGCAGTGCTCTACCTCGGCAGCGGTCTTGGGCTGGCCGCGTGGCTCGGCCTGCGCAAGGCGCCGGTTCCGTCGATTGCGCGCAGCGACTGGCCGTGGCTTGGCGGGGCGATCGCGACCGGCGGGGTCATCGCGCCCGTGCTGCTGCTGTCCGGCCTGGCGCGCACCGACGCGAGCAGCGCCTCGCTGCTGCTCAACCTGGAGTCGGCCTTCACCGCGGCGCTCGCGTGGCTGGCGTTCCGCGAAAACGTCGACCGGCGGGTATTCCTCGGCATGCTCGCGATCGTGGCGGGCGGCGTGGTGCTCTCCTGGGAGCAGCTGCCGCGCGCAGCAGGCCTGGCCGGGCCGCTGCTTGTCGCCGCAGCATGCCTGGGCTGGGCGCTCGACAACAACCTCACGCGCAAGGTTTCGGGCGGCGATGCGGCGACCATCGCCTGCCTGAAAGGCCTCGTCGCCGGCGGCGTGAACCTGCTCGCCGCGCTGCTGGCGGGCGCCGCCCTACCGGCGGGCGCGCTGCTCGCGGCCGCGGGTGCGGTCGGCTTTCTCGGCTACGGCGTGAGCCTCGTTCTCTTCATCGTCGCGCTGCGCGGCCTGGGCACCGCGCGCACCGGCGCCTATTTCGCGGTCGCACCGTTCTTCGGCGCCGCGCTCGCACTGGCCCTGCTCGGCGAGCGACCGGCGGCGCCGTTCTGGGTCGCCGGCGCGCTCATGGCGCTCGGGGTGTGGCTGCACCTCACCGAGCGCCATGAGCATGAGCACGTGCACGAGGCGCTCGAGCACGCCCATCCGCACGTGCATGACGCGCACCATCGTCACGAGCACGATTTTCCGTGGGACGGCCGCGAGCCGCACGTGCACGCGCACCGGCACGAGGCCCTGGTGCATGCTCATCCGCACTATCCCGACCTGCACCACCGGCACCCGCACTAGAGCCCGCGCATCGTGAGGCGTTGCAGCGGCGCTTGACCCTGTAGCCGCTTCAGGGTCTGCAATGGGCGCGTGGACAGCTGTTGCAGTCCCGCGCCGCCCGCTGCCGACCGTGCGTACCGCCGCGTGCTCGCGATCGCGCTCGCGCTCAATTGCGTCATGTTCGGGGTCGAGCTCGCCGCCGGGCTGGCGGCGGGATCTTCGGCGCTGCTCGCCGACGCGGTGGACTTTCTCGGTGACGCCTCGAACTATGCGCTCTCGCTCGGCGCTCTTGCGCTCGCGCCGGTATGGCGCACGCGCGCCGCGTTCGTGAAGGGCCTCTCGATGGGGGCGTACGGCCTGTTCGTGCTCGCGGCGACCGCGCTCTACTGGCAGCGCGGCATCGCGCCGGAAGCCGCCACGATGGGCGCGGTCGGCGCGCTTGCGCTCGCGGTGAATGTCGGCGTCGCGTTCATGTTGTTCCGCTACCGCAACGGGGACGCCGACATGCGCTCGGTGTGGCTATGCAGCCGCAACGACGCGATCGGCAACGTGGCCGTCATGCTCGCCGCGGCGGGCGTTTTCGGCACCGGCAGCGGCTGGCCGGACTACCTGGTGGCGCTGCTGCTCGCGTCGCTCGCGCTCACGGCCTCGGCAGGCGTGCTGCGCCGGTCAGTCGGCGAAGGCCTCGTGCGATACTGAGGCACCATGCGAATCGGCGAGCTCGCCAGGCGCGCCAGCTGCCCGGTCGAAACCGTGCGCTATTACGAAAAGGCGGGACTGCTGCCCGCGCCGAGGCGCACGCCCGGGAACTACCGCAGCTATGGTCCGCACCACGCCGAGCGGCTGGCGTTCATCCGCCGCTGCCGCTCGCTCGACATGTCGCTGCCCGAGATCAGGACGCTGCTCGCCGCGCTCGTGCGTCCCGCCGCCGACTGCGGCGAGGTGAACGCGCTGCTCGACGCGCATATCGCGCACGTCGCGGCGCGCGTCGCGGAGCTCGAGCGGCTCAAATCGGAGCTCGACGCGATCCGGGCGCATTGCAGCGGCGCCCGCCCGCTCGACGAGTGCGGGATTCTGCAGAGCCTCGCGCAACCGGCCGCCAGGCGGGCGCGGGCGCGCAGCCACATCGCCAGCGCCCACGGCGCCAAGCCGCCGCGGCGCTGACTCCTCTCATGCGGCGTCGTAGCCGCAAGCATGCAATCCGCTTAGCTACCGCTCGAGCCTGAAGTCCGGCCCGGCGAAGCAATAGAAGAGCGCTCCGCCGCGCTGCGTCATCGCAGCAGCAGCCACTCGATCGCCGGCGCGAGCCCGGCCTGGAACGCGCTCACGTAGAAGAAGTACGCGGCAGCGAGCAGCACCAGGACCGCGCCGACGCGCTCGATCCGCGGCAGCAGCGGCGCGGCGCGCGGTACGAGCTTCACCAGATCGGTGGCCACGGCAGCGACGAGCAGCGGCGCACCGCGCGCAAGGCCGAACGCGAACATCAGCGCCGCGCCCAGCCAGAGCGATCCGGTCGCCGCGGCTGCGGCGAGGATCGGCAGCGTCATCGGCGTACAGGCCGGGCAGGTCGAGAAGCCGAACGGCAGCCCGAGCGCGAAAGCACCGCCGAACGATTTCAGCTCGCGCGGCCGTGCGCTCACGCGGAGCCACGGCACGCGAATGACGCGCAGCATCGCCAGACCGACCGCCGCGAGAAGCAGGCCGAGGAGCAGGTTCATGAGCCCGAGGTTTCTGCCGAGCACCGCGATCACGGCCTGCCCGAACAAGCCGAACAGTGCGCCGATCAACGCATCCGCCGCCGCGATGCCGAGCGCGAAGCCGAGCGCGAACAGGAGCGCGCGGCGAGGACTGGCCGGCCGCCCGCTTCGAGCGGCGACCGATCCGACCACGACCGAGTACATCGGCAGCGAGCTCGGAGCGATCCCCATCACCAGCCCCGCTGCGGCCACGAGAAGGAAGGCCGCGACCGAGGCCGCGGAGAGGGTCTGAAATTGCGTTGCGAGGTCCATCATGCGGTGGACTTGACCTTGTATCCGCATCTTTCGATCGCGGCGACGAGCTTTGCCGGATCGACCGCCGCCGGATCGTAGCTCACGTGCGCGCGGCCTTCCTGCCACGAGACGGTCGCGGCTTCGACACCCGCTTCCAGCGACAGCAGCGCCTTGATGGTCTCGGCGCAGCCGTCGCAGTGCATGCCTTCGATCGCAACGCTCATACTCTTCACTACCTTACCCCTTCACCGGCGATGCAATAGCCCTTTGGCTGTAGATCGTCAACATGGAAT
>JACOVA010000024.1 GCA_016177575.1 Betaproteobacteria bacterium | reverse complement strand
TGGAGCGCATGCCGCAGCCGCAGCTCCTCGAGCATCAGCTCCGCCAGCTGCGCGAGCGCTTGAGCTACGTAGGCGAGCGCAGCCCGTTCTACCGCCGCAAGCTCGATGCGGCCGGAATCCGCGCCGACGAGGTGCGCACGCTGGACGATGTGCGCCGCATTCCCTTTACCGAAAAAGAGGAGCTGCGGCTCAGCCAGGCCGCCAACCCGCCCTGGGGTGATTTTGCCTGCATCGGACCGCGCGAGGCGGTGCGCGTGTTCCAGACCACCGGCACCACGGGCCGGCCGGTGCGCGTGATGCTGAGCCGCACCGACTGGTTCGAGACCTATTACCGGCAGTTCTCGCATTTCCGCTGCGGCTACGGGCTGACCGAGGACGATGTGCTATTCGTGCCCTTCAATTACGGCCTCTACGTGGCGTGGTGGGGCTTCCAGAGCGCGATGGAGAAAGCCGGCCTGATGGTGATCCCGGGCGGCGGCCTGAGCTCCAAGGATCGCTTGCGCGCGATGCTCGATTGGGGCGCGACGGCGATCTGCGGCACGCCTTCGTACCTGCTTTACCTTGCCGAGACGGCGCGCAAGAACGGCATCGACCTGCCCTCATCGCCGATTCGCAAGGTCGTCGCGGCCGGGGAGCCGGGCGCAAGCATCCCGGCCACCAAGAAGGCGATCCAGACCCAATGGGGCGCCGAATGCTTCGACGACATCGGCTCCACCGAGATCAGCAATTTCGGCTTCGAGTGCCTGGCGCACGAAGGCACCCACGTCATCGAAGGCATGTTCCTCGCCGAGGTCGTGGATCCGCAGACGCTCGAGCCGCTGCCCGACGGCCAGGTCGGCGAGCTGATCCTCAGCAACCTGTGCTGCGAGAGCGTGCCGCTGATCCGTTATCGCACCCGCGACCTGGTGCGCTTCAACCGGGCTCCGTGCGCGTGCGGGCGCACCTCGCTGCGCCTGGAAGGGGGCGTGCTCGGCCGCTCGGACGACATGTTCCACTTCGCCGGCGTCAACGTGTTTCCCGCCCAGGTGCAGGACCTGCTGCACCAGGTGGACGAGTTCTCGCAGGAATACCAGCTCATCGTGCCGCCGCAGGGCAGCGGCCGGCACCTGCGCATCCGCGTCGAGCCGGCGCGCGAGGGCCAGGCCGGCAGCCAGATCGAGGCGGCTCGCGAGCGCCTGGTCGAGATGGTCAAATACCGCATTACCGTCACGCCGGAAGTGCAAGTATGCGAGATCGGCAGCCTGCCGCGCGTCGAAGGCAAGGCGAAGCGCGTCGTCCGCGAGGCGTAAACGCCGGCGTTTCGCCTTTCGTCCTCCTCAAGGGGGCTGGGGAGATGGCGAGCGCGGTGGCGTGGCGTCTTTACATGGCGAACATGCGCCGCATCTGCATGCTCGATCTCGAGCGGCCCTTGTGCGTGCGCCGGCGCGTATCGTTCTGCGTCGCCCTGCAGGCGGGCGAAACGAACGTCGAGGACGTCCGGGCGCAGGCGGCGCGCAACCGCCGCGAGATGGAGGCGGCGTGGAAGCGCGACGCGATCGCGGTCATGCTCACGACCGACTGGACAAGGCTGCGCGGCGCCGCGCCCGACGTGCTGGTCGACGCCATCCTCGCCAAGCGCAACACCGGTACCCGCATCGAGGATGCGCCGCTCGTGATCGCCCTCGGGCCGGGATTCGACGCCGGGGTGGACTGCCACCTGGTGATCGAGACCAACCGCGGCCACGACCTCGGCCGCGTCATCGCAGAAGGATGCGCCGCGCCGAACACCGGTCGCCCCGGCGACATCGCCGGCTACACCGCCGAGCGGGTGCTGCGCTCGCCGGCTGCGGGGATGTTCATATCGCCGCTGGATATCGGCCACCGGGTGCGCAAGGGAGACATCGTCGGCCGGGTCGGAGAGATGCCGGTCGCCGCGGCGATCGATGGCGTCCTGCGCGGGCTGATCGGCTCGCACACCGAGGTGCGGGCAGGAATGAAGCTCGGCGACGTCGACCCGCGCGGCAGGGTCGAGGACTGCGATTCGATTTCCGACAAGGCGCGCGCCATCGCCGGAGCGGTGCTCGAGGGCATTCTGCGGCATTACAACCGGCCCCGCGTCCCGGCGCGATGCTGATCGAGGCGTTCGGCCTCGAGCGGGCGCGCCTCGTGGCGCTCTGCGGCGCCGGCGGCAAGACGACGCTCATGTTCGCGCTTGCGCGCGAGATGGCTGCTGCGGGCGAGCGGGTGCTCGTCACCACCACGACCAGGATCGGATCCGCGGAAGGCGAACGTCCGTGGCCGCCCGGCATTTCCATCAGCCATGGAGGACGGAGCGCCGACGGCAGGAAGCTGACCGGTCATCCCCCGGGGCTCATCGACGAGCTCAAGCGGGCCGGACACTACGAGCGCTTGCTGGTGGAGGCCGACGGCTCGAGGAGGACGCCGCTCAAGGCGCCGGCGGCGCATGAGCCGGTCATTCCTGCCACCAGCGATGCCGTGATCGTGGTTGCGGGGCTGAGCGGGCTGGGACTGCCCTTGTCCGAGGCAACGGTGTTCCGCGCGGAAATCTGGGCAGCCCTGAGCGGCACCCGGCTCGGCTCGCCGGTCAGCCCCGAGTCGCTGGCGCGCGTCGCGCTGCACGAGGCAGGCCTTGCCAAGGGGTGCCCCGGCGCTTCGCGAACGACGCTGTTCCTCAACCAGGTGCACACCCGGGAAGCGCGCGCCGCGGCCGCGACCATCGGTCGCCTGATTGCTGCGGCGAGCTGCAGCCCCTTCGGCAGGATCGTCTGCGGCTGCCTGCGGCCTTCGCCCGATCTCTAC
>JACOVA010000037.1 GCA_016177575.1 Betaproteobacteria bacterium | reverse complement strand
GGCAAGGTCAACGCCCAGCTCTCGCTCTACTGGGGCGACGAGACGACCAAGGACCAGCGCGCCACCGCCTGCGGCCTGGCGAGCGGCATGCTGATGCGCGGCACGCGCAGCCACACGCGCAGCGAGCTGCGCGACGCCTTCGACCGGCTGCAGGCGAGCGCGGAGGTCGGCACCGGCGGCGCGAGCCTGGAGGTGCGCCGCGCGCAGCTCGCAGAGGCGCTGCGCCTGGTGGCCGAGGTGCTGCGCGAGCCCGCGTTTCCGGCCGCGGAGTTCGAGGAACTGAAACGCTCGGCATTGACCGGTGCGGAAGGCCGGCGCGGCGACCCCTCGGCGATCGCCGGCGAGCGGCTGGCGCGCCACCTGAACCCCTACCCGCGCGGCCACTGGCTCTATCCGCAGTCGACCGACGAGCGCGTCGAGGCGCTGAAGGCGGCGACGCTCGAGGACGCGAAGCGCTGCTACGCCGACCTGGTCGGCGCCACGGGCGCGCAGCTCGTGGCGGTCGGCGACTTCGACCCCGAGGCGCTCGCCAGGCTGGTCGAGGAGCTGTTCGGCGGCTGGCGCAGCCCCGCGCCCTACAAGCGCATCCCGCAGCGCTACTTCGAGCGCGCGCCGCTCGAGCAGACCGTGGCCACCCCGGACAAGGCGAACGCGGTGCTGCGCGCGGCGCTCAACATCGCGCTGCGCGACGACCACCCGGATTTCCCCGCCCTGGTGCTCGGCAACTACCTGCTCGGCGGCACCTCGGCCGCGCGCCTGCCCGCGCGCGTGCGCGAGAAGGAAGGGCTCTCGTACAGCACCTACAGCTACTTCAGCGCCGGCTCGCTCGACGCCGCCGCGGTGTTCGGCCTGTCGTCGATCTACGCGCCGCAGAACCGCGAGCGCGTGGAGCGCGCGATCCGCGAGGAGCTGGAGCGCGCGCTGGCAAAAGGCTTCACCGACGCCGAGCTCGAGGCGGCGAAGAAGGGCCTGCTCGAGGCGCGGCGCGTGCAGCGCTCGCAGGACCGCGCCCTCACCGCGCGCCTCTCGAGCTACCTCTACCTCGGCCGCACCTTCGCCTGGGACGTCGATTTCGAGAAGCGCATCGCCGCGCTCACGCCCGCGCAGGTTCGCGACGCGCTGCGCCGGCACCTCGATCCCGGCAAGCTCTCGGTATTGAAGGCCGGGGATTTCCGCTAGCCCGGCTAGGTCAGCAGCGGCGGGCGGTCCAGCCCCGCCGACTCCGGCTGGCCGGTCATGAGGTTCGCGTTCTGCACCGCCTGCGCCGCGGCCCCCTTGCCGAGGTTGTCGATGGCGCCGAGCGCGATCACCAGGCCGGTGCGCGCATTGACGGCGTACGAGAGGAACGCGAGGTTCGAGCCGGTCGCCCAGCCGGTGTGCGGGCTGCGCCCGTTCCCGCTCGGCACGACCTTGACGAACGGCTCGCCGCCGTAGCACGCGCGCGCCGCCTCGTAGAGGCGCTCCACAGGCACCGCGCCGCGCGGCCTGGCATAGCAGGTGGCGAGGATCCCGCGCGACATCGGCACCAGGTGCGGCGCAAAGGCCACCGTGGCCCTGCGCCCGGCGAGCTGCTCGAGCGCGCGCTCCATCTCCGGGACGTGCGGGTGCGAATCGAGGCCGTAGGCGAACAGGTCCTGGTTCGTCTCGACGTAGCCGTAGTCGCCGCCGCCGCCGCGGCCGGTCCCGGTGATGCCGCTCTTGGCGTCGATCACGATGTTCTCCGGCTCGACCAGCCCTTCCTTGACCAGCGGCGCGAGCGCGAGCAGCGCCGCCGCCGGGTAGCAGCCCGGATTGGCGAGCCGCTTGGTGCGCGCGATCCAGGCGCGCTGGCCCGGCAGCTCGGTGAGCCCGTAGGTCCAGCCCTCGGCGAAGCGGTGGTCGCCGCCCACGTCGACGATCGCCATCGACGCGGGCAGCCGCGCCAGCGGCTCGCGCGAGCGGCCGGTGGGCAGCGAGACGAACAGCAGATCGACGCCGCGCACCTCCTCCGGCACGAAGCGCTCGATGACGAGCGCGCCCTCGGGCCTGCCCGCGAGCGCCGGGAAGCGCTGCGCGAGCGCCTGTCCGGCGGTGCTGTCGCCGCCCGCATAGGCGACCTCGAAGCCCGGATGCGCGGCGCACAGGCGCAGCAGCTCGCTGCCCCCGTAGCCGCTCACGCCGACGATGCCGATTCGCATGAGCGGATCTTACAACGCCGGCGCGACGGCGCTAATCGATCGGATCGTACCGGACTTCGAGGATTTCCAGCTCTTCGCGCCCGCCCGGGGTCCTGAGCACCACCTTGTCGCCGGCGCGCGCCTTGAGCAGCGCCTTGGCCACCGGCGAGATCCACGACACCCTGCCCTTCGCCCCGTCGGTCTCGTCAACGCCGACGATGGTGAGGCGGCGCTCGCCGCTCTTCCCCTTAATTGTTACGGTAGAACCAAAGAATATCTGATCCGAATCTCTGCCCGCCGACTCGACCACCTGCGCGGCTTCGAGCCGCTTGATGAGGAAGCGCACGCGCCGGTCGATCTCGCGCAGGCGCTTCTTGCCGTAGAGGTAGTCGGCGTTCTCCGAGCGGTCGCCCTGCGCTGCGGCCCAGGCGACGGTCTTCACCACCTCGGGCCGCTCGCTCTCCACCAGCTGCTTCAGCTCCGCCTTCAGGCGCGCGTATCCGGCCGGCGAGATGTAGTTCCTGGCCGGGGGCGGCGGCGGCTCGGCGCGCGGCGATTCGTCTTCGCCCGACTCGCGGACGAATGCCTTCGACATGCGTGAAATTCTACACGTCAAGGCTTGCAACCCCGCCGTCCAGAACGGAGAATCCGGGTTGCGGGCACGGGGCGCGCGCAGATCCAGGGGGGCAGGCTGATGGCGATCCAGAAATCGATCGAAAAAGACGATTTGCTGACCAGGATGCGGGTGCGCGAGGTGCTGCTGTTCGGGCTCATCGCGATGGCCGCGGTGCTGGCGCAGCTGCCCGCCGAGACGCTCGACGACTACGGCATCGACCGCAACTGGCTGCTCGGCGTGCTCGGCATGGGCATCGTGATCGGCCTGTTCTTCTACCTCAGGTTCTTCTTCTTCCTCGCCGTGGTGCTGCTGATCCTGGGCGCCAACCTCGACCAGCAGCTCGCAGACTACGTCGACATCTCCAAGATTCCGCTCGTGCTCGCGCTGGTGGCGATGGTCGGCATCTCGCTCATCAACTACGTCATCAAGCTGATGCCGACCGGCCTGGAGCCGAAGACGAAGGAGAAGAGCCCGGAGGGCATCCGCGCGCTGTTCTACGCCATCGAGAAGAGCAACCTGGTGTACGCGCAGAAGGTGCTGATGATGAATTTCGACCCCAACGTGCAGCACGACAACGGCTACACCGCGCTCGCCTACGCGGCGATGAAGGGCAACGGCCGCCTGGTCGAGCTGCTGCTCAGGAACGGCGCCGACCCCAACGGCGTCACCAAGGAAGGCGACACTGCGGTCGAGCTGGCGCTGCGCCTCGGCCACTCCGAGGTGGCCGACCTCCTCAAGGCCGCGCGCCAGCAGGCGATGTCCGCAGCCGAGCCGCAGGCCGAAGCCAAGGCGGCGTGAGATTTCTTCCCGCCGCGCTGCGGGCGGGCGCGGCACTGCCGGCGCTCGCGCAGGGCCTGATCCGGCTGCTGATTCCTCTGCTCTGCGCGCTTCCGGCCGCGGCGCAGACGATCCGCTCCGAGGAGCACGCGTTCCGGGTGGTGACGGTGGCAGCGGGGCTCGAGCACCCCTGGAGCCTCGCTTTCCTGCCCGATGGGCGCGTGCTCGTGACCGAGCGGCCGGGGCGCCTGCGGCTGATCGAGAGCGGCAAGCTCGACCCGCAGCCGATCGCCGGGCTGCCGCCGGTGACGGAGCACGGGCAGGGCGGCCTGTTTGACGTCGCGCTTCACCCGCGCTTCGCCGACAACGGCCTCGTCTATCTCGCCTACGCGGCGCGCGGCGCTGACGGAGTCGGCACCGAGCTCGCGCGCGGCCGGCTCGCCGGCAAGCGGCTGGAGGGCGTGCAGGTGCTGTTCCGCCAGAGCCCCAAGGGCTCCAGCGGTCGGCACTTCGGCGGCCGCATCGTCTTCGACCGCGCGGGCTTCCTCTACCTCACGCTCGGCGACCGCGGCGAGATGGAGCGCGCACAGCGCCCTGGCGATCACGCCGGCTCGGTGATCCGCCTGCACGACGACGGGCGCGTGCCGGCGGACAATCCCTTCGCCGGCAAGCCCAGTTG
>JACOVA010000036.1 GCA_016177575.1 Betaproteobacteria bacterium | reverse complement strand
GATCTGCCCACGCCGACGCTGGTCGGGATGGCGATATCGGACTGGACCGGCGCCAACGGGTACATCCTGTTCCCGGCGCTGGGCGGTGCGGTCTACGGCTTCCTCGAGGCGTGGAAGCGCTCGCTCGCGGTGCAGATCTTCATGGACCGGATCAGCCTTAGGATGCCGATCTTCGGCACGCTGCTGCGCAAGGCGGCGGTCGCGCGCTGGACGCGCACGCTCTCGACCATGTTCTCGGCCGGCGTGCCGCTGGTCGAGGCGCTCGATTCGGTGGGCGGCGCCTCGGGCAACTACGTCTACCAGACCGCCACGGTGCAGATCAAGCAGGAGGTCTCGACCGGCACCTCGCTCACGGTCGCGATGCAGAACTCGGGCGTGTTTCCGCCGATGGTGATCCAGATGTGCCTGATCGGCGAGGAAACCGGCGCGCTCGACGCGATGCTCGGCAAGGTGGCCGACTTCTTCGAGGCCGAGGTGGACGACGCCGTGGAGGCGCTGTCCTCGCTGATGGAGCCGATCATCATGGTGGTGCTCGGCACCCTGATCGGCGGCATGGTGGTGGCGATGTACCTGCCGATCTTCAAGCTCGGCGGCGCGGTCTAGCCGGGTCGAAGCAGAGCAGCGCATGCAGGAACTGGGCTGGCTTACCCAGCCCGCGGTGTTTCCCTGGGCGGCGCTTGCCCTGGGGCTGTGCGTCGGCTCGTTCCTGAACGTCGTCATCCATCGCCTTCCCGTCATGATGGAGCGCGCCTGGCGCGCCGAATGTGCCGAGCTCATGGGACGCGACACGCCGGGCGGCGCGCCACCGGAGCAGCGCTACAACCTGATCTCGCCGCGCTCGCGCTGCCCCAGTTGCGGCGCGGCGATCAGGGCCTGGCACAACGTTCCCGTCTTCAGCTGGCTTTTGCTCAAGGGAAAATGCGCGAATTGCGGGGCGCGAATCAGCCTCAGGTATCCCGCCGTCGAGCTGCTCGCGGGTTTCGGGGCGGCCTGGTCGGCATGGCATTTCGGCTTCGGCATCGCCGCCCTCGGCGGCGCGCTTTTCATCTGGTGCACGATCGCCCTCGCCTTCATCGACCAGGCGACCGGCTATCTGCCCGACGACATCACATTGCCGCTCATATGGGCCGGGCTGCTGCTCAACGCCTTCGGCACCTACGCGCCGCTGTTCGATGCCGTGATCGGGGCCGCGGCCGGATACCTCGCGCTCTGGCTGGTGTACTGGGGATTCAGGCTCGCCACGGGCAAGGAAGGCATGGGCTACGGCGACTTCAAGATGAACGCCGCCGTCGGCGCCTTTCTCGGCTGGAAGCTGCTGCCG
This sequence comes from Betaproteobacteria bacterium, assembly GCA_016177575.1. Taxonomy (GTDB): domain Bacteria; phylum Pseudomonadota; class Gammaproteobacteria; order Burkholderiales; family SG8-39; genus RBG-16-66-20. The sequence goes on along the minus strand of JACOVA010000036.1, from coordinate 37,552 downwards.
CTCGTCATCCTCATGTCCTCGGTCGTCGGCCTCGCGTTCGGCATCGCCCAGATGCTCGCCGCACGCGGCGGCTGGGACGGCGGCTTCAAGTTCCATTTCGGGCCTTACATCGCCGTCGCGGGCATCGCCGCCATGCTGCTCGGCCGCCCGATCATGGACCTGGTTCCGGCGCTGCGAATGTTCGGATGAAGCTGGTGGTCGGCCTCACGGGCGGCATCGGCAGCGGCAAGAGCGCGGCCGCGGAGGAGTTCGCGCGCCTCGGCGCCACGGTCATCGACACCGACGCCATCGCCCACGAGCTGACCGGCCCGGGCGGCGCCGCGGTCGCCGAGGTGAAGCGGCTGTTCGGGGCCGAGTTCGTCCTCCCCTCGGGTGCCATGGACCGCAAGCGCATGCGCGAGCGGGTCTTTGGCGACGCGGGCGAGAAAAAGCGCCTGGAATCGCTCCTGCACCCGCTCATCCGCGCCGAGGTCGAGCGGCGCACCGCGGCGGCGCCCGGCCCCTACGTGGTGCAGGTGGTGCCGCTGCTGCTCGAGTCCTCCGACTATCGCGCGCGGGTCGGCCGGGTGCTGGTGGTCGACTGCCCGGAGGCGCTCCAGATGGCGCGCACGCGGCAGCGCAGCGGTCTTTCGGAATCCGAGGTCCGGCGCATCATAGACGCTCAGATCCAGAGGCAAACAAGGCTTGCCGCAGCGGACGACGTGATCGACAATTCAGGCCCGATTGCGGCACTGCAGCATCGTGTCCGCGAGCTCCATCAGAGCTACCTCCGGCTCGCCGCAGCCTAGAAGTCAATTTGTGTTGAGCGCCTAAATCACTCAGAATCCGGGCATTTTCGCCCCTCGGCGAGGCGCGGCTGGCCGTGATCACGTATGAGTACCCGCTCAACGAGCGCATCCGGACGCTGCTGCGCTTGGAGGACCTGTTCGAGCGCTCGCGCCATTTCATCGCGCGCACCGACCCGCTCGACCACCATGTCGCGCTGCTGACCTTGTTCGAGATCCTCGAGGTCGCCGGCCGTGCCGACCTCAAGTCCGATCTGCTGCAGGAGCTCGAGCGCCAGAAGCAGGTCCTGCTGTCGTTCCGCAACAACCCCGAGATCTCCGAGGAGGCGCTCGCCGGGGTGCTGCGCGACATCGAGCAGGCGGCGGCGGCGCTGTTCTCCATGACCGGCAGGATCGGCCAGTACCTGCGCGAGAACGAATGGCTGATGTCGATCAAGCAGCGCACCGGGATTCCCGGTGGCGCCTGCGAGTTCGACCTGCCCTCCTACCACTACTGGCTGCACCGGCCGGCCGAGGAGCGCATCGGCCAGCTCGCCGCCTGGACCAGCCCGCTCTACCCGCTGCGCGACGGCACGGCGATCATCCTGCGCATCCTGCGCGAGTCGGGCAAGCCGCAGAGCCTGGCGGCCCCGCTCGGCACCTTCCAGCAGATGCTCGGCGGCAAGACCGCGCAGATGCTGCGCGTGCGCCTGGAGCCCGCTCTGCCCTGCGTGCCCGAGATCAGCGCCAACAAGTACGTGCTCAACATCCGCTTCCTGGCCCAGAACGGCGAGGAGGCGCGCGCCAAGACCGCCGACTGGGACGTCGGCTTCGAGCTGACGTTCTGCAACCTCTGAGGCAGCTTGACTGCCGCTCCCGCTAAGACGGTCCCCTGCCCGCGCTGCGGGGCGCAAGCGCCGTTCGCGCCCGCAAATCCGTGGCGCCCGTTCTGCAGCGAGCGCTGCAAGCAGATCGACCTCGGTGCCTGGGCTTCGGAAAGCTATCGCGTCGCGGGGCCTGGCGAAAACGATCTCGAGCACGAACCGGATGCAACGGAGTGAGCGCGAAGGACGTCGATCCGCTGCTGCAGAAGATGGACCACCAGCTTGCCGGCTGGGTCGAGCCGGCCGAGCGCCTGCGCATTGCGCTCGCCAAGGACGAGCTGGCGCTCTACTGCCAGCCGATCGCCGCGCTCTCCGGAGCGGTCCGCTTCCCGATCGCCGAAGTGCTGGTACGGCTGCACGAGGAGGAAAAGGCGATGCTGCCGCCGGGGGAGTTCCTGCCGGTGTTCGAGCACTACCGCCTGATGCCCGATCTGGACCGCTGGGTGGTGCGCAAGGTGGTGGGGCACCTCGCGCGCGGGATCCGGATTCCGCGCTTTTCGATCAACCTTTCCAGCCAGACCATCGACGATGCCGCGTTTCCCAAGGCGGTCGCGTTGGAACTGGTATCCGCCGGGGTGCCCGGCACGGCGCTGCTGTTCGAGATCAGCGAGTCGGACACCTTGGCGCGCCTCGAGGCGGCGGTGCGCTTCGCGACCGCGATCCGCGCGGTCGGCTGTGGCGTGGCGGTGGGTGGATTCGGGCGCCGCTCGGCGACCTTCGCCCCGCTCAAGCGCCTGCAGGCCGATTTCGTCAAGATCGATGGCGTGATCGTGCGCAGGCTCCTCGTCAATCCTGCTGCGGAGTCCAAGCTGAGGGCGATACTGCGCGTCGGCGAGGTGATGGGCTTCCGGGTCATCGCCGAGATGGTCGAGGACCAGGACATCCTGACCCGCCTGAAGGCGCTGGGGGTGGCCTACGCGCAGGGCTTCGGCATCCGCCAGCCCCACCCGATCGAGCTGATCGCCGGATGATTCAGCTCCAGCTGCCCGAGATCATCGCCAGGCCGTGCGCGCCCGCGCGCCTGGCGTCGTTCAGGTCCACCGGGCGCAGGCCGCCAATCGCGTAAACAGGGATCGAGGCGCCTTCGGCAATGCGCCTGAAGCCGTCCCAGCCGAGCAGCGGCGCGCCGCGATGCGACGGCGTCGCCTTGACGGGGCCGAGCACGACGAAATCCAGCCCGATGGCCATGGCGTGGCCCAGCTCCTGTCCGGTGTGGCAGGACGCGGCAACTAGTTCGCCCTTCGGCCGGGCACGCAGTGTCATCAGCTGCTCGGCGGTGAAATGGATGCCGTCGACCGCGGGGCCGCCGTTGACGAGAACCTTGGCGCCATATTGTCTCGCCATGCTGGTAACGACGTAGATCAGCCGCGCGCGCTCCCAGTTGTCCTTGTCGCGCACCTGTATCAGGCGCAGGCCGCCCTTCATCCGCGCCTCGACGCGCGCGAGTTGCTCCGCCGTGCCCAAGTTCTGCGCATCGGTGATCGCGTATTCGAGCGGCAACGCGAGCGACGCGAGTACCGGCCCGTTGGCGGGCAGCATCGGCTCGGCGATCGGCGCATCCAGCCGCTGCCAGACGAACGCCTGGCCTTCCCTGGACTTCGGCTCGCCCGACCATTCGACGATGCGGAAGAAATGCAGCATTACGGTCGCGTGCTCGTAGACGTGCACGCGGGTGATCCACGGATAGGCGCGGCCCACGTCGATGCCGAGCTCCTCGTGCAGTTCGCGCCCGAGCGCCTCGGCCGCGCTCTCGCCCGCGTGCAGCTTGCCGCCGGGGAACTCCCACCAGCCTGCGTAGACCTTGCCCGCGGGCCGCTGCGCCAGCAGGAACGCGCCGTCGGCGCGCTCGATCACGGCCGCCGCGACCTCGAGCACCGCTACTTCTTCTTCGCGTGCCTGCCCGCCCAATCCCTTGCGAACTGGTGGGCGACGCGGCCGCTGCGCGAGCCGCGCTGCAGCGACCATTGCAGCGCCTCTTCCTTTGAATCTTGAATGGCTCTTGAACTGCAAGCAAAACATTTCAACCAGTGCGCCACGATGAGCAGGTATTCATCCTGGTCGAAGGGATAGAACGACACCCACAGGCCGAAACGCTCCGAGAGCGAGATCTTCTCCTCGACCGTCTCGCCCGGGTGGATCTCGTCGCCGACGTACTTGGTCTCGAGGTTCTCGGCCATGTACTCCGGCATCAGGTGACGGCGGTTGGAGGTGGCGTAGATGAGCAGGTTCTCCGAGGTGGTCGAGATCGAGCCATCGAGCGCCACCTTGAGCGCGATGTAGCCTTCCTCGGCGCCGTGAAAGCTCAGGTCGTCGCAGAACACGAGGAAGCGCTCGGGCCGCGCGGCGACGCAGTCGACGATGAAGGGCAGGTCGACCAGGTCGCTCTTCTCCACCTCGATCAGGCGCAGACCCTGTTTCCGGTACTTGTTGAGCAGCCCCTTGACGATCGAGCTCTTGCCGGTGCCGCGCGCGCCGGTGAGCAGCACGTTGTTCGCCGGCCGGCCAGCGAGGAACTGGCGCGTGTTCTGCTCGACCCTGGCGATCTGCGCGCCGATGCCCTGCAGGTCGGAGAGCCGCATGCGGTGCACGTGGCGCACCGGCTGCAGCCAGCCGCTGCCGCCGCTTCTTCCTCCTCCACCCCTGCGCCAGCGGAAGGCGATGCTCGCCCGCCAGTCGGTGGGCGGCGGCGGCGCGGGCAGCAGCTGCTCGAGCCGCCCGAGGATTCTCTCCAGTTCCTTGCTCATGTGCGGTATTCGGCGTTGATTTTCACGTAGTCGAACGACAGGTCGCAAGTCCATACGGTCGCCGCCGCCTTGCCGCGGTTGAGGACGGCCCGCACGGTGAACTCGGGCTTTTTCATTGCCGTGACGGCCTCGGACTCGAGGTAGGAAGGGTCTCTTCCGCCTTTCCTGACCACGCAAACGCCGTCGAGGTAAAGGTCCACCCGCTCAGTCTCGAGCTTCACGCCTGCGTTGCCGATCGCGGCGAGGATGCGACCGAGGTTGGGGTCCGAGGCGAAGAAAGCGGTCTTCACGAGCGGCGAGTGCGCGACCGCGTAGGCGACCCTGCGGCATTCGGCCGCGCTGCGGCCACGCTCGATCCGGACGGTGACGAACTTGGTCGCGCCCTCGCCGTCGCGCACCAGGGCTTGGGCAAGTAGCTGTGTTATTTCGAGGACTGCCCTTTCCAGTTGAAGAAGGTCTTTCCGGGAGGAAACGGCAGGTCCCTTTCCCGTCGCAATCAGGACAAAGCAATCGTTGGTCGAAGTATCGCCGTCCACAGTGATGCAATTGAACGACGCGGCGGCGGTCGCCTTGACCATCCGATGCAGTATCGCCGGCAATACCTTGGCGTCGGTCGCGATGAACGCCAGCAGGGTCGCCATATCGGGCCGGATCATCCCTGCGCCCTTGGCAATGCCGGTAACGACCGCCTCACCGCCCGAGAGCCTGACCCTGCGCGAAAACGCCTTGGGCACGGTATCGGTGGTCATGATCGCCTCGGCCGCTTCCAGCCAGTCGGCGTCGCGGAGAGCAGGAAGCGCGGCGATCAGCTTCTCGGCCGGAAGCTGCTCCATGATGACTCCGGTAGAGAAAGGGAGAATTTGAGAGGGTTTCGCATCGATCGCCTTTCCCAGGGCTCGACACACCGAAAAGGCTCTCTTCAGACCCTCCTTCCCGGTCCCTGCATTGGCATTGCCGGTATTCACGATCAACGCTCTCACCGGGTTCTTCAGGTGCTTCTTCGCGAGCGTCACCGGGGCGGCGCAGAAGCGGTTCTGCGTGAACACTCCGGCGACCGCGGCCCCGGGCGCAAGGCGCACCACCAGCAGGTCCTTGCGGTCCGGCTTCCTAATTCCCGCCATCGCGACCCCCAGCTCCACGCCGCGCACGGGGTGGAGCTGCGCGGGATCGGGCGGCGGCAGGTTCACCGCCATCAGGCCAATTTCCCGTGGCAGTGCTTGTATTTCCTGCCCGAGCCGCAGGGACAGGGGTCGTTGCGCCCGATCTTCTGCCCGGAGCGCACCACCGGCTGCGGCTTCTTCTCCTCCTCGTCCGCGCCCAGCGCCGTCTCGTAGTCGGCGTGCTGCAGGCGCACGTTCTCCACATGCGGTTTGTCGTCGACCTTGGGCGCTTCCTCGGCCGAGCGGATCTCCACCGACGTGAGCACCTTGATCACCTCGAGCTTGACCGCCTCGAGCATGGCGCCGAACAGCTCGAACGCCTCGCGCTTGTACTCCTGCTTCGGGTTCTTCTGCGCGTAGCCGCGCAGGTGGATGCCCTGGCGCAGGTGGTCGAGCGCCGCCAGGTGCTCGCGGTAGTGGGCATCGAGGATCTGCAGCGTCACGTAGCGCTCGTACTGGCGGAACGAGGCGTGCGCGCTCTCCGGGACCTTCGCCTCGTAGGCTTGTTGCGCCCTGACGACGATGCGCTCGAGCAGGGTCTCGTCCTGCAGCTCCGGCTCCTTCTCCAGCCACTCCTTGAGCGGCAGCTCGAGGCCGAGCTCGGCCCTGACGGCCGCCTCCAGGCCGCCGATGTCCCACTGCTCCTCGACGCTTTCCTCGGGGACGAACTGGCGGAACAGATCGGTGACGACGCCGGCGCGCAAGTCGGCGATGCGCGGCGACACGTCCCCGGACTCGAGCAGCTCGTTCCTGAGCGAATAGATGGTCTTCCTCTGGTCGTTGGCGACATCGTCGTACTCGAGCAGCTGCTTGCGGATGTCGAAGTTCCTTGCTTCGACTTTTCGTTGTGCGCTCTCGATCGAGCGCGTCACCATGCGGTGCTCGATCGCTTCGCCCTCGGGCATCTTGAGCATCACCATGATGCGGTTGATGCGGTCGCCGGCGAAGATCCTGAGCAAGGGATCCTCGAGCGCCATGAAGAAGCGCGAGCTGCCCGGGTCGCCCTGGCGCCCGGAGCGACCGCGCAGCTGGTTGTCGACCCGCCGCGTCTCGTGGAGCTCGGTGCCGATGATGTGCTGCGCGCCCGCGCCGATCTCCTTGTCGTGCAGCGCCTGCCATTCACCGCGCAGCTTGTCGACGCGGGCGCGCTTTTCCGCCTCCTCCATGCCCTCGGTCGCCTCGGCCATCTCGACCTGCTTCTCGACGTTGCCGCCGAGCACGATGTCGGTGCCGCGGCCCGCCATGTTGGTGGCGATGGTGATCATGTGCGGCCGGCCCGCCTGCGCCACGATCTCGGCCTCGCGCGCGTGCTGCTTGGCGTTCAGCACCTGGTGCGGCAGCTTCTCCCGGTCGAGCAGGCCCGCGAGCAGCTCCGAGTTCTCGATCGAGGTGGTGCCGACCAGGACCGGCTGGCCGCGGCCGTGGCAGTCCCTGATCTCGTCGATGATCGCCTGGTGCTTCTCCTTCGCGGTGCGGTACACCAGGTCGAGCCGGTCGGCGCGGATCATCGGCATGTGGGTCGGCACCACCACCGTCTCCAGGCCGTAGATCTCCTGGAATTCGTACGCCTCGGTGTCGGCGGTGCCGGTCATGCCGGCGAGCCTGCCGTACATGCGGAAGTAGTTCTGGAAGGTGATCGAGGCGAGCGTCTGGTTCTCGTTCTGGATCGCCACCCTCTCCTTCGCTTCCACCGCCTGGTGCAGACCGTCCGACCAGCGCCGCCCGTGCATGAGGCGGCCGGTGAACTCGTCGACGATGATGACTTCGCCGTCCTGCACCACGTACTGCTGGTCCCGGTGGTAGAGGTAGTGCGCGCGCAGCGCCGCGTACAGGTGGTGCACCAGGTTGATGTACGCCGGCTCGTACAGGCTCGCCCCCTGCGGCAGCAGGCCGACGCGCGCCAGCACCTCCTCGGCCTTCTGGTGGCCGGATTCGGAGAGCAGGACCTGGTGGTTCTTCTCGTCGACGAAGAAATCGCCCGGCGGCTCGGGCTGGTCCGGCTTCTTTTCCTCCTTCTGCGGGGTGAGCAGCGGCGCCACCTCGTTCATGCGCTGATAGATCTCGGTGCGGTCCTCCGCCTGGCCGGAGATGATCAGCGGCGTGCGCGCCTCGTCGATCAGGATCGAGTCCACCTCGTCGACGATGCCGAAGTGCAGCCCGCGCTGGAAGCGCTCCTCGGTGTGCATCGCCATGTTGTCGCGCAGGTAGTCGAAGCCGAACTCGTTATTGGTGCCGTAGGTGATGTCGGCCTGGTAGGCCTTGCGCTTCTCCTCGGGCTCCATCTGCGGGATGTTGACGCCCACCATGAGGCCGAGAAAGCCGTAGATCTTGCCCATCCATTCGGCGTCGCGCCGCGCCAGGTAGTCGTTCACGGTGATGATGTGCACGCCCTTGCCGCTGAGCGCGTTGAGATAGGCCGGCAGCGTCGCCACCAGAGTCTTGCCTTCGCCGGTCTTCATCTCGGCGATCTTGCCGTCGTTCAGCACCATGCCGCCGATCAGCTGCACGTCGAAGTGACGCATGCGCAGCGTGCGCTTGGCGGCCTCGCGCACCACCGCGAAGGCCTCGGGCAGCAGCTCCTCGAGCGTCGCGCCCTCGGCGTAGCGCTTCTTGAACTCGCCCGTCTTGCCCTTCAGCGCGCCGTCCGACAGCTTCGCGATCGCCGGCTCGAGCTTGTTGATCTGCCTTACGACCTGGGAATACTGCTTGAGCAGTCGCTCATTGCGGCTACCGAAGATCTTTCTCGGAATTGCCAGGAGAAATTCCAAAACTTTCCGGAGAAATTCCATGAGTTCGGGGGCGCGGGCCCGCTAAGCCCCCGGAAAAGCGCGGATTTTAGCACGCCGGGCAGGGCGCCCCGGCGTTGCTCTACTGCGGTTTCGCCCTTGCGACGGGGACCTGCGGATTCTTGGCGAGCAGAAAGCGCGTCGGGTTCTGCGCCGCGCCGCGGAAGCGCACTTCGAAATGCAGGTGCGGCCCGGTGGAGCGCCCGGTGCTGCCGCTGTCGGCGATGCGCCGGCCGCGCTGCAGTACGTCGCCCTCCTTCACCATCACCTTCGACAGGTGCGCGTAGCGCGTCACCAGGTCGTTGCCGTGGTCGATGTCGATCATGTTGCCGTACTGCGGGTGAAAGCCCGCGAACTGCACCACGCCGCCTGCGGCCGCGACCACCGGCGTGCCCGTGTCGGCGAGGAAATCGATGCCCTCGTGCATCGCCTGCTGACCGGTGATGGGATCGATGCGCATGCCGAAGCCGGAAGCGTTGAACGGCGCGGTGACGGGCATCATGGTCGGCATCGCCTTCTTCTTCACCGCCTGCTCGAACAGCTGCGCCTCGAGCAGGCCGAGCAGATCGGTGCGGTTCTCCATCTGGCGCGACAGCAGGGAGACTTTCTCGTTGAACTGCTCGAGGGTCAGGTTCTGCGGCGGAATCGTCATCGACTGCGCGCCGCCCAGGCCCGGCGCTTCGGACAAGCGGAGCTCCTGCGGACGCATGCCCGCCAGCGCCGAGAGCCGCTCGCCGAGGGCGTCCAGGCGCGTCAGCTGCGCCTGCATCTCGCCGATCCTGACCGCCATCACATTCAGGTTCTGCTGCATGAACTCGCGCGAGCGCTCGGTCTCGCCCCTTTGCGCGGCGAGCACCAGCTGGTGGATGAGCGGGATCTTCACTTCGGCGGCGAAACGCAGGCTGAGCCAGTACAGCGCCGCGGTCAGGCCCACCAGCACGAGCAGCGCGAGCCCGATCGAGGCGAGCATGTGGCGCGCCGAGAGCGTGAGCGAGCGCGCCTTTGCCAGCCGGTCGGAGATCACGATAATCTGCACGTCGCCTCCCTCTGAACGCCCTTTGCCGTGCACCCCACCCACGTCGGCCGCCTACTGCAGACCGACATCGGCTTGCAGCCCGTGGTCGCGAAAGCGCTCGAGCTTGCCGCGCTTTCCAGGCTTTGCATTGACTTTCTACCGCCCGAGCTCGCCCGCAGAATCCGGGCGGTGAACCTCAGGGACGGCCGGCTCGTGTTGTTGGCCGCGACCCCTGCCGCGGCGGCCAAGCTGAAGCTTCTGTCCGAGAGCCTTGGTAAATTCTTGTCAGATCAGGGCGCAAAGGTTAATTCAGTTTCCGTGAGGGTGCAACCGGAGGCGGCGCCTGTGCAGGAAGTCACACGGCGGGTGCATCCGCGCGTCTCGCCCGCGGGCCTGAGCGCCCTGCGCGAGCTGTATCGCAGGCTGCCGGACTCGCCCGCGCGCCGGGCTTTGAAAACGCTGCTCGATCATCAGTTTAAGCGCTAGCCTGGCGCAGCAGCCCGGCCACGCCGGCGGGCGCCTCCTCGGCGCGCTCGAAGGTGACCACTTCGCTGGCCGCCGAATCGGCGAGCAGCTCGCGCAGCAGCCGGTTGTTGAGCGCGTGTCCCGACTTGTGCGCGCTGAAGGCGGCGAGCAGCGGCCTGCCGAGCAGGTACAGGTCGCCGATCGCGTCGAGCACCTTGTGGCGGATGAACTCGTCGCCGAAGCGCAGCCCCTCGGCGTTCAGCACGCGGTACTCGTCGAGCACCACCGCGTTTTCCAGCCCGCCGCCCAGCGCCAGCCCCGAGTCGCGCAGGTCCTCGACGTCGTGCATGAAGCCGTAGGTGCGCGCGCGCGCGACCTCCTTGAGGTACGAGGTCTCGGCGAAATCCACGCTGAGCGAGGTCTTCGACTTCTCGATCACCGGGTGGTCGTACACGATCGAGAAGGAGAGCCGGAAGCCCTCATAGGGCTCGAGCACCGCCCACTTGTCGCCGTCGCGGGCCTCGATCCTTTTCTTGAGCCGCAGGAAACGCTTCGCGGCGGCCTGCTCCTCCACGCCTGCCTGCTGCAAGAGCAGCACGAACGTCGCCGCGCTGCCGTCCATGATCGGCACTTCGGGGCCGTCCAAGTCGACGTAGACGTTGTCGATCCCCAATCCCGCGAGCGCCGACATCAGGTGCTCCACGGTGAACACTTTCACCTCGCCGCGCACCAGGCACGAGCACAGGCGCGTCTCGCCGACCAGGTCGGCGCGCGCCGGCAGATCGACCGGCGCGGCGAGATCGAGCCTGCGGAACACGACGCCGGTGTCGGGCTGCGCCGGGCGCAGCGTCATGCGCACCTTGCGCCCCGTGTGCAGGCCCACGCCGGTGGCGTGGACGAGCGATTTCAGGGTTCTCTGGCGGAGCATGGAAGCGCGATTCTACCAAGCGGCGCACGCGAACGGCGCGAGCCGCGGAGCGCCGTGGGCGAAGAACCGGCGATAGGACGGACAGAGGTAGCTAAGCGCACTGCGACCGTCCGCGGAAGGCACGAACCGATGCTTCGGGCAGCCGCCCGCGCATGCCGTGAGGAACGGGCAGCGCCGGCACTCGGCGGCGAGCGCCTCGCACTTCGCGCGCCCGAATTCCCGCTGACGCTCCGAGGCGAGCAACTCCCGCACCGGCGTCTCGAGCAGGTTGCCGAGGCGCCAGCCCGGATAGGCGTAGTGGTCGCAGGCGTAGACGTCGCCGTTCGCTTCGACGATCGGCGTGGACGAGCAATCGGGCGACAGCACGCACAGCCGCGGCGGGAGACCGGCGAGCGCCGCAACGTACTCCTCGAACACCTGCACGAACACGCTGCCCGCGTCGGCGCCGATCCAGTCGTCGAGCACCTCGCAAAGAAAGCTCCCGAAGCCCTCGGGCGGCGGTGTCCAGGGTGAGAGCACGGCCCGAGCGTCGCCAGGCGGCGGTCCGGCAAATTCACCGTCCCCGCGCAGCCGTTCGACAACCGGGATGAACTGCATGTGCCGCAGGCCCGCGCGGCGCAGGAAGCGGTAGACCTCGCGGCCGTGCCGCCAGTTGAGCGCGTGCACGACGGTGAGCGAATTCACCTCCGCCCCCGCGCGCCGAAGCAGGTCGAGCGCCCGCATCGCGCGTGCATGGCTCGCTCGCCCGGCGCGGTCACGCCGCAACGGGTCGTGAAAGCGCGCCGGCCCGTCGAGCGACAGACCGACGAGAAACCGGTGCTCGGCGAGAAACGCCGCCCAGCCTGCGTCGAGCAGCGTGCCGTTGGTCTGCAGCGCGTTGCGTACCTCGCACCCCGGGTCGCGGTAGCGTTCCTGCAGCGCCACCGCGTCGCGAAAGAAATCAAGGCCGGCGAGCGTCGGCTCGCCGCCCTGCCAGCCGAAGTCCACCTCCGCCGCGCCGCGCTGTGCCTCCAGCGTCTGCCGCACCCAGGCTTCCAGCACCTCGCGGCTCATGCGCCCTGCGGGCGCCGTTCCCGGCCGGTGCAGGTAGTAGCAGTAGTTGCAGCGCAGGTTGCAAGCCGAGGAGGCGGGCTTCGCCATGGCGTGAAAGCGCAGGGCCTTCCCGCCGGCAACCCCGTCGAGCCGGCTGCTCAATCCCGCTCCAGCACGACCGGCGGTTGCGGCCGCTCGTTGACGGTGAGTCGGAACACGTCGGGGCGCGCGTAATGGCCCACGACGTCGAAGTCGTACTTGCCGCGCGCGACCTCCCCCGGGTCGACTTGCGCGGTGAGGATGCACTCGCCGTCGGAGTCAGGCCCGGCGAGCAACTCCCCGAGCGGGCTGACAATGCAGCTGCCGCCTTCGGAGATCACCGTGTCCGGCGCATCGCCCTGGATCGCGCGGTAGTCGGCCGGGAAGTCGCGCCGCCGCGTGAACTGGTTACAGGAAAAGACGAAGCAACGGCCTTCGAGCGCCACGTGCTGCATGGTCGCCACCCACGTCTTCCGGCCATCGGCGGTCGGCGCGCAGTAGAGCTGGATGTTCTTCGCGTACATCGCCGTGCGCAGCAGCGGCATGTAGTTCTCCCAGCAGATCACCGCGCCGAGCCGCCCGAGCGGAGTATCGAACACCGGCAGCGTCGAGCCGTCGCCGAAACCCCAGACGAGGCGCTCCATCGCCGTGGGCATGAGCTTGCGGTGCTTGCCGAGGTAGCGCCCTTCGGGCGCGAAGAACAGCACCGTGCAATACAGCGTGCCGATCTCGCGCTCGATCACGCCGACCACGAGATGGATACGGTTCTCGCGCGCCACGCGCGCGAGCAGGTCCACTGCCGGGCCAGGCACGTCCACCGCGGAATCGAAATAGCGCCGGAAATCCTCGCGCCCCTCGCGCGAGCGCATGCCGACGCGGGCGCCGAAATCGAGCCCCTTCGGGTAGGCGGAGACGAAGGCTTCGGGAAACACGACCAGGCGCGCTTCGCGGCGCGCAGCGTCGGCGGCCAGATCGCGCAGCTTTTCCAGCGTGCGTTCGCGATCGAACGCGACCGGCGCCGCCTGCACGACCGCAGCGGTAAAGGGCTCGTTCATGCCAGCTCCATGAGCGGGGAAGAATCTGGTCGATAGTATGAGGTGATGCCGGCGCAGTGCGGGGCGCCGCGCGTTGACGCAAATCAACCGGAACCGTGCCCCGACCCGGGCCGGCCGCCGCTATTAAAAGCCGCAAGTCCGCTCGCATGGTTTCGAAGTGGACCAAAGTCCATTTAACTCATGAGCGAAGTGGACTATACTCCATTCCATGCATGTGACGCGTTATCTCAAGGACTCCGTCGCGGACGCGCTCAAGAAAAAAATGGTCTTCGTCGGCGGCCCGCGCCAGGTCGGCAAGACGACCTTTGCCCTGGGCTTCCTGGGCAAGGATGCCGACGCAACCCACCCAGGCTACCTGAACTGGGACCATCCGGCGGTCCCGCCACGGCTGCGGCGGGCGGAGCTGCCGGCCGGGGAGCGGCTGCTGCTGCTGGACGAAATCCACAAGTACGGCCGCTGGCGAAACCTGCTCAAGGGCATCTACGACACGGAAAAATCCAGGCGCAGGATCATCGTCACCGGCTCGGCCCGGCTCGACTACTACCGCAAGGGCGGCGATTCGCTCGCCGGACGCTACCGCTACTTTCGCCTGCATCCGTTTTCCCTGCGCGAGCTGAGCCGCAAGCCGTCGCGTTCCGAGCTCGATGCCCTGCTCAAGTTCGGCGGCTTTCCGGAGCCGCTGTTCGCGCAGAACGAAGCGGAGCATCGCATCTGGCGCCGCGACCGTATCTCCAGGGTGATCCGCGAAGACCTGCGCGATCTCGAGCACGTGCGCGAGATCAGCCTCATCGAGCATTTGACCGACATGCTGCCCTCGAAGGTGGGCTCGCCGCTTTCGGTCAAGAGCCTGCGCGAGGACCTTCAGATCGACCACAAGACCGCGGAGCGCTGGCTGCAGATCCTCGAAAACCTGTACGTTTGCTTCCGGGTCTCTCCCTACGGCGCACCCAGGATTCGTGCCGTAAAGAAAGAAAGGAAGCTCTACCTCTGGGACTGGTCCAGCGTCGAAGCCGACGGACCGAGGTTCGAGAACATGCTCGCCTGCCAGCTCCTCAAGTACTGCCACTGGGTCGAAGACACTCAGGGCTACTCGATGGAACTCCGGTACCTGCGGGATACCGACAAGCGCGAGGTGGATTTCGTCGTGCTGCAAGACCAGAAGCCCGTTTTCGCCGTCGAATGCAAATCCGGGGAGAAGTCGATCGGCCCAGCGCTGCGCTACTTCGCCGAGCGTACGCCGATCCCCCGCTTCTTCCAGACCCACCTCGGCGAGCGGCATTTTTCAACCGGCAAGGTGACGGTCGTGCCTTTCATCCGGCTCTGCGAGGAACTCGAGCTACCTTGAACGGATAGATCCTATCCGTGAGGATTTCGTGAATAATTCGATCGTAGTGTTCACGAGTGTAACGTTGCGCGCGCCATGCAAAGAAGCGTTCTGGTCGTCGAGGACGATCATGACATCGCCGAGCTGATCCGGCTGCATCTGCAGGATCTGGGGCTCGAGGTCGTCGTTTGCAGCGACGGCGTGGCCGGTCTCGAGCGGGCGCTCGGCCGCAGCTGGGACCTCCTGGTGCTCGACCTGCGGCTGCCCGGCATCGATGGACTGGAGCTCTGCCGGCGCGTGCGCCTCCGGGGCAAGTACACCCCCATTCTCATGCTGACCGCCCGCTCTACGGAAATGGACAGGGTGCTCGGCCTCGAGACCGGGGCGGACGACTATCTCACCAAGCCTTTCAGCGTCATCGAGTTCATCGCGCGGGTGAAAGCGATATTGCGCCGCGTCCAGCATCTCGCGGCGGGTACCGCGTCGAACCTGCGGATGCTGCGCGTAGGGGAGATCGAGATCGATCTCGAGCAGCGGAGCGTGCGCTGCGGCGGCAGGCCAGTCGAGCTCACGGCGCGGGAATTCGATCTGCTGGTGCATTTCGCGCAGCATCCGGGACGCGTGTTCACCCGCGCGCAGCTGCTCGACCAGGTATGGGGCCTGCAGCACGAGGCTTACGAGCACACGGTGAGCTCGCACATCAACCGGCTACGCGCCAAGATCGAGCCGTTGCCGACGGCACCGCGTTACCTGCTGACGATCTGGGGCGTGGGCTATCGCTTCGCGTCGGCGTGAAACCTCGCATGCGCCTCTATACGCGGCTGACGCTGACTTTCGGAGCGCTGCTGGGCCTGCTCGCGGTGGTTCTCGTCGCTCTGCTGACGCAGATTACCGAGCGCTACCACGCGGAGGTGTCGCAGCGCCTGAATGCCGGCATCGCCATGTACGTGACGGACCAGACGGCGCTCATCGGCCGCAGCGGCGTCAATCGGGCGGCGCTGAACGAACTGGCGGACCGCGCCATGATGCTGAATCCTTCCGCCGAGGTGTACCTGCTCACCTCCGACGGCCGGATCCTCGCCACCCTCGTGCCGCAAGCGCGGCTCGCGCGCCGCGCGGTCGATCTCGCGCCGATCCGGCAGTTCCTCGCCGACAACGATGTGCGGCCGCTGTACGGCGACGACCCGACGGACAGCAGGCGCCGACGCGTGTTCTCGGTCGCGCCCGTCAACGCCGAGGGCGCGCTCGCCGGTTACCTGTACGTCGTGCTGGGGAGCGCGCGTTTCGAGTCGGTGGCGGCCGCGGTCCGCGGCAGCTATACGCTGCAGACGGGGCTGACGATTGCCGCGGCCGTGCTACTCGCGATGTTCGCGGTGGGCGCGGGGCTGTTTCATGCGCTCACGCTGCCGCTGCGAGGGCTGGCGCAGCGCATGCAGGCCTGGTCTGCCGGGGCGGGGATCGCCCGGGACGAGCGCGCGGAGAGCGGCGCCTCGAGCAACGAGATCGCCGTACTCGATCGCCAGTTCGCGGACCTGACGCGCCAGATCGAGCGGCAGCTGCACGAGCTCAAGGCGGGCGACGCGTTGCGGCGCGAGCTGATCGCCAATGTCTCGCACGATCTGCGCACCCCGCTCGCCTCGATGCGCGGCTATCTCGAAACGGTGCTGCTCAAGGGCGCCCGGCTGCCGGAGGATTCCCGCCGGCAATATCTCGAAACGGCCTGCCGGCAATGCGAGCACCTGGAGCAGCTGATCGCCGCCCTGTTCGAGCTCTCGAAGCTGGAGTCGGGGGCGGTCGTGCCGCAGCGCGAAGCCTTCGCCTTGAGCGAGCTGCTGCAGGATGTGGCGCTGCGCTTTCGCCTGCGCGCGCAGCAGGCCGGGGTCGAGTTGCTGACGCGGTTCGATCCGACGGGGCCACGCGCGCACGGGGACATCGCGCTCATCGAGCGGGTGCTCGAGAACCTGCTGGACAACGCGCTGCGGCACACCCCGGCCGGCGGTCGCGTCAGCCTGGAGACGCTTCCCGACGAGCGGCGCATCCGGGTCAGCGTGGCCGATACCGGCAGCGGCATTGCCGTGGAGGATTTGCCGCGCGTCTTTGATCGGTTCTACCGGGGCGGCGGCCAGGCGCGGGGCGCGCGCAGCGGCCTCGGGCTTGCCATCGTGCGGCGTATCGTAGAGCTGCACGGCCAGACCGTCTCGCTCACGAGCACGCCCGGCGTGGGGACCTGCGTCGAGTTCGGCCTGCCGATCGCGCCGGCAGCGCGGGGATCCGTCGCCGAGCAGAATCCGGCGCGTGAAGAATCCGTGAGGCGGGCGTGAAAAATGGTCGTTAGCCTGACGATCTCGCGTTATCGCGAGACCCCGGCAACTCCGGAACAAGGAGACGACCATGAGCACACACGCTTCCGGCAGCGTTCTCTTTCGCCTCGGCGCAGCAGACCTTGGCGGCGCCGATCCGCTCGACGACCTCTTTGACGCCGACGGCAACTGGCGTGGCGCCCCGACACCATGGTCCGAGCCGGGACAGGCGCTCGAGCAGCGCGAGTTCCGGCAGGTGCTTCACGACTGCATCGCGGCGCTGCCGCCGCTGCAGGCGCGGGCGTTCAGCCTGCGCGAGCTCGACGGCCTGAGCGGGGAAGAGATCTGCAGGACCTTGCAGGTGACGCCGGCCAACCTGCGGGTGCTGCTGTATCGCGCCCGCATGCGCCTGCGCCAGGGCCTGGAAGATCGCTGGTTTCGCCCGATGCGCCATGCGTAAAGCCTGGGTCCCGCCGTTTTTTTATCGTGCCACCTCAACGAGGGAGATCAACATGAGCAAGCTTCTGGCGATGGTGTTTGCGGGTTGCATGGCGGTTGCGGCGGGCGGCTGCGCCTCCGACATGCAGAAGGACGAGATGATGAAAAAGGAGGAAATGACGAAGAAAGAGGAGATGATGAAGAAGGACCAGATGATGAAGAAGGATGCGATGAAGTAGCCGCTGCCCCGGCAAGGTGGAGGCGGCAGCGTGTCCGCGCGCGCAGCTAGCGTGCTCGCGCCGTCAGCCACGCAACCGCCGCGCCCGCCAGCGCGAGCACGAGCCCGCCGAGCGAGAGCTGCAGGTGCGAAAGTCCGAGCTCGCCGCCTCCCGGCATCGCCATCAGGACTCCGCCGGCGAAGACGAACAGCCGCGCGGCGATGCCCAGCCGGCCGATGCCGGCGGCATAGCCTTCCAGCGCAAAGCCGATGAGCGCGATGCCCGCCACCGCGGTGCCGACCACCACCGCGATCTCCCCCGGCGAGCCGCGCAGGATGAGCGCCGGGTTGAGCACGAAGAAGAACGGCACGAAGTACATCGCGGCGCCCAGGCGAACCGACTGCAGGCCGACCTGCATGGGCGGCGCCTTGGCGATGCCCGCGGCGACGAAGGCGGCGAGCGCCACCGGCGGCGTGATGAACGACACCATGCCCCAGTACAGCATGAACAAGTGCACCGCCACCGGGTCGAAGCCGGCGCCGACGAGCGGCGGTGCGAGCACGATGGCGAGGAAGATGTAGCAGGCGGTGATGGTCATGCCCATGCCGAAGATGAAGCTGGTGATCGCGCCCATCACCAGCAGCACGTAGACGTTGTTGCCGGCAAGATAGACCAGGTCGTTGGCGAGCGTGCCGGCGAGCCCGGTGACCGAGAGCGCGCCGATGATCAGGCCCACGCCGGCGAGCAGCGCCGCGAGCTCCGAGAGAGCGCCGCTCACGCCCTCGAGCAGCGTGCGCAGCCGCCGCCAGTCGAGCCGGTAGCGGGGCCAGACCTGGTTGATGACCAGCAGCAGCGCGGTGGCGTAGAACGGCGCGAGCGACTCGCGCTGCAGCACGAGCAGCATCCACACCAGCAGCGCGAACACGAACAGGTAATGCCAGCCCTCGGCGAAAGTCCGCCGGATCGAGGGCAGCTCCGCGCGCGGCAGGCCCTTGAGGCCGTTTTTCGCCGCGTAGCCGTCGATCTGCACGAACAGGGCGAAGTAAAAGAGCAGCGAAGGCACCAGCGCGGCGATCGCGATCGTCACGTAGGGCACGCCGAGGAACGCCGCCATGACGAAGGCGGTAGCGCCCATCACCGGCGGCATCAGCACGCCGCCGGTGGAGGCGCAGGCCTCGACGCCGCCGGCGTAGGTGGGCGAGAAGCCGATGCGCTTCATCGCCGGAATCGTCACCACCCCGGTGGTGAGCACGTTGGAGACCACGCTTCCGGACACCGAGCCCATGAGGCCGCTGGCGAAGATCGACACCTTGGCGGGGCCGCCGCGCACCGAGCCGAACAGCGCGAAGGCGAGGTTGTTGAAGAAGTGCGCCGCGCCCGTGTACTGCAGCACCGCGCCGAACATGACGAAGCCGATTACCAGCTCGCCGAAGGCGCGCGTCGGGATGCCGAGCGCGCTTTCGCTGCTGGCGAAATGAAACGACGCCGTGGCGGCGAGGTCGCGCGGCAACCCCGAGATCGGCCCCGGCATGTGGCCGGCGAATACCGGGTACAGTGACACCAGCGCCACCACCACGAATACCGCGGTGCCGCCCGCGCGCCGCGTCGCCTCCAGCAGCATCAGCCATCCGGCGTAGGCCAACCACACCGCATCGCGCGGCGCCTTGTACTCCCAGCCCTCTTCGACGATGCGCTGCGCGTGCAGCGCGAAATAGGCGAACACGGCGAACGAAGTCGCGAACAGCAGCGCGTCGTACCAGGGCACGCCGTCGCGCCGCGCGCGCCTGCCCGCCGGCACCAGCAGGAACACGCCGCCCACGAGCAGCGCGCACAGCCAGTACAGGTACGCGCTGTCGAGGAGCGTCTTGCCGACGAAAAAGCCGAGGTTGAGGAGCTGGTTGAGCGCGAGCCCGATCGCCGCGCTGACGAGCAGAATCAGCCCCCCGCGCCACAGCGGCGAGAGCGAGCGGTAGCGTGCCTCGCCCGGCGCCTCGGCGGCGTCGGCCATGAAGGGCTAGGGCGCTACCAGCTGGTCTGCACCGGGTCGAAGCCGGCCTGGGTGAGGGCCGCGGCGCGCCGCTTCTGCCAGACCGTCACGAACGCCTTGTCGTCTGCGTGCGAGCCCTTCTTCACCTCGGCCCAGGCGGTGGCGAGCACCTTCTGGCGCTGGATCAGCTTGTCGTTGTGCGCCTGGTGCTCGGGCTTCCACTGGCCCATCTCCTTCCAGAAGCGGATGGCGCCGTCGTGGAACGGGATCACCCAGGCGAAGTTCTGCCGCTCGACCGCCCAGCCGGCGTTGCCCGGCGCCGCGCCCTTGTACATGTCGTAGGTCTCGACCATCGCCTTGGTCATGTTGTAGACCAGGCTCCCGTCCTGCGAGGCGTAGGTCATCAGGATCGGGTACGGGTAGGTGGCCGATTCCGCGGGCTTGTCCTTGGAGAGCTCGGCGCCCTCGGTACCCATAAAGGGGAAGAAGAACGGCGCCACCGCGTTCATGCGCGCCCAGCCCGCCTTGTCCTTGTGCGAGATCACCGGGTAAACGAGGCCGCGCGGCGATTTGGCGATCTGGTAGGACTTGCCGGAAATGGACGAGCTGAAGGCGGCGTCGACCTGGTTGTTGATGATGCCGTCCATGGCCGCGCCGAAGCCACCGAACTCGACCTTGCGCACGTCGTTCCAGCTGAGGCCGGCGAACGCGAGCATCGCGGTGATGTTCTGGTTGAGCGCGGGCGAGCCGATCACCCAGGCGACGCGCTTGCCCTTCAGGTCGGCGATCGTGCGCACGCCGGCGTCGCCCGCGGCGACGACCGTGAGCACCTGGTCGGACGTGTTCAGCATCAAACCGCGGATCGGCTGCGGGCCCCAGTTGGGGGCGCCGAACTCGAACACGCCCTCTTGCGCGAGATACGCCCCGCCCACGCCGTTGGCGGAGAACTGCACCTGGCCTTCGCGGATCGGCAGGTTGCGCGAGACGTCGTTCTTGCCCGGAAGCACGCGCAGGCTGACGTTGTACTTCTGTTTGAGCGCGTTGCCGATGGCGACGGCCTGGTTGTAGCCGCCCGAGCCGACGTCGTAGGCGCTCCAGGAAATCGTCGGCGGCAGCTTGACCTGGGCGGCTGCGGCGCCCGCGAACAGCAGGGTAGCGGCAAGCGCCGCGGCCCGATGGGGTGCGAATTTCATTGAAGCCTCCTCCTCCAAGTTGGCCCCGGCATGTTACCCGATTTCCGGCTGGCGCCAGAAGGCCCCTGCGGATGAGCAGGCCCTTCAGCCTCGCCTAGCACGACGCGCGCTTAGTCGGCTTGCTTGCGCAGGAACGCGGGAATGTCGTACTTGTCGACGCCGCTGTTGGCGAGCGCCTCGACCTGCGCGGCGCGATCGCGCCTGCGGAACACTGCCGGCGTTTCCGCCATCGCGCCATAGTCGGGCGCGCTGCCCGCCATCGCCGCGGCCGCGAACGCGGGCTGGTTGTCGGTGCCGGTCTTCTGCGACACCACCAGCTGCGGCCTGGGCTGGCGCGCCATGAGCGGCTGGCCGAGGCCGGTCGCCACCACGGTCACGCGCAGGTCCTCGCCGAGCGCATCGTCGTAGACGCCGCCGTAGATGATGGTCGCGTCGTCCGCGGCGAAGGCGCGGATCGTGTTCATCACCTCCTTGGTCTCGCGCAGCTTGAGGCTCGGCCGCGAAGCGGTGATGTTGACCAGCACTCCGCGCGCGCCGGCGAGGTTGACGCCTTCGAGCAGCGGGCAGGCGATCGCCTGCTCGGCGGCGAGGCGTGCGCGGTCGACACCGCCCGACAGCGCCGAGCCCATCATCGCCATGCCCTGCTCGGACATCACCGTGCGCACGTCCTGGAAATCGACGTTGACCAGCCCGGGCTGGTTGATGATCTCGGCGATCCCGGCGACCGCGTTGTTGAGCACGTCGTCGGCGGCCTTGAATGCGTCTTCCTGCGTCACGTCGTCGCCGAGCACCTCTTCGAGCTTGTCGTTGAGGATCACGATCAGCGAGTCGACGTGCGGCGCCAGATCCTCGATGCCTGCCTCGGCGATCTTCATGCGCTTGGAGCCTTCCCAGGTGAAGGGCTTGGTGACCACCGCGACAGTGAGGATGCCGAGCGAGCGCGCCACCTCCGCGATCACGGGCCCCGCGCCGGTGCCCGTGCCGCCGCCCATGCCCGCGGTGATGAACACCATGTGCGCGCCCGCGATCGCTTCCTCGAGCCGCTCGCGCTCGGCGATCGCCACCTGGCGCGCCTCCTCGGGCCTGGCGCCCGCGCCCAGCCCGCTGGTGCCGAGCTGAATCTGGTTGCGCGCCCTGTTGCGCGCGAGCACCTGGGCGTCGGTGTTGACGGCGAAGAACTCGACGCCCTCGACGCCCTGCTCGATCATGTGATCGATGGCGTTGCCGCCGGCGCCGCCGACACCGATCACCTTGATCACCGGTCCTGCCGCCTGCTCATTCACGATTTCGAACATTTGTCATCTCCTTGCCAGTTGGAACGACGTCAAAAATTCTTCTGAAACCAGTCGCGCATCCTGCCGACCACGGCGCGCACCGAACCGTTCTGGCGTGCGACGCGCCCCTGCTGCAACTGCTGCACGCCCTCGAACAGGAGGCCCATCGCGGTGGCGTAGCGCGGGCTGCGCACCACGTCCGCGAGACCGCCTTCATAGCGCGGCACGCCGATGCGCACCGGCATGTGGAAGATCTCCTCGCCCAGCTCGACCATGCCCTGCATCACCGACGAGCCGCCGGTGAGCACCACGCCGGAGGACAGCAGCTCCTCGTAGCCCGACTCGCGCAGCACCTGCTGCACCAGCGAGAACAGCTCCTCTGCGCGCGGCTCGATCACCTCGGCCAGCGTCTGGCGCGACATGACGCGCGGCGCGCGGTCGCCGATGCCGGGCACCTCGATCATTTCGTTCGGGTCGGCGAGCTGGCGCAGCGCCATGCCGTGGCGCGTCTTGATGCTCTCGGCCTCGGCGGTGGGCGTCCTGAGGGCCATGGCGATGTCGTTGGTGATCTGGTCGCCGGCGATCGGAATCACCGCGGTGTGGCGGATCGCGCCGTGGGTGAAGATGGCGAGGTCGGTGGTGCCGCCGCCGATGTCGACCAGGCAGACGCCGAGGTCCTTCTCGTCCTCCGACAGCACCGCGCGCGAGGAGGCGAGCGGCTGCAGGATCAGGTCGTTCACGTCGAGGCCGCAGCGGCGCACGCACTTGACGATGTTCTGCGCCGCCGATACCGCGCCGGTGACGATGTGCACCTTCACTTCCAGGCGCACCCCCGACATGCCGACCGGCTCGCGCACGTCTTCCTGCCCGTCGATGATGAACTCCTGCCGCAGCACGTGCAGGATCTGCTGGTCGGTCGGGATATTGACCGCCCTTGCGGTGTCGAGCGCGCGCTCGACGTCCACCGCGCTCACCTCGCGGTCCTTCACCGCGACCATGCCGGTCGAGTTGAAGCTGCGGATGTGGCTGCCGGCGATGCCGGTGAAGGCGGAAGCGATCTTGCAGTCGGCCATCAGCTCGGCCTCCTCGAGCGCGCGCTGGATGCCGGCCACGGTGGCCTCGATGTTGACCACCACGCCTTTCTTGAGGCCCTTCGATTCGTGGCTGCCCATGCCGAGCACCTCGAGCGCGCCGTCGGGGGCGAGCTCGGCGACCAGCGCCGCCACCTTGGAGGTGCCGATGTCCAGGCCGACGACCAGATTGCGGTTCTCCTTGGGCATGGCTCAGCCGCTCCCGCCCGCGACGCGCAGGGCGAAGCCGTTGGGGTAGCGCAGGTCGACGTGCTGGAAGCGGGACCCCTCGTGCCGTCCGAGGCGGCCGAGCGTCTCCGGATAGGCGGCGACGAAGCGCGCCAGGCGCTGCTCGACCGCTTCGGCGCCGTCGCGCCCGAGCTCGAGCGTCAGCCCGCCCGCGAGGCGCAGCTGCCAGGCGTGGCGCGCGGTGAGGAGCACGCGCGCGGGCGCCTCGCCGAGCGGCGCCAGCAGCTCGGTGAAGCGGCGGTAGCGCCGCGCCAGCTCCGCCTCGCTGCCCGGCGGTCCCGCGAACACGGGAAGCGGTTCATTGCTTTTGCCGGGGAATTTTTCTCCGAAGGTATTGACGAGCGCGTCGTCGCCCCAGCGAGCGAAGGCGACATGCTCTTCGATGCTCGCCTCGATCCGGTCGGGCCATACGCGGCGCACGTCGACGCGCCGCACCCAGGGGACCTGCTCGAGGCGCGCGCGCATCGCGGCGAGGTCGACGGCGAAGAAATTGCCGCCGAGGCCCGCGAGCGCGGCCTCGATGTCGCCGCGCGCGGCGTTCTTGAGCGGCCCCTGCAGCACGATCTCCTTGACCGGAAACAGGGGCGAGCGCAGCAGCAGCTGCAGGGCGCCGAAGGCGAGCAGCGCGGCGGCGAGCCCCGCGAGCAGGCTCGCCGCCGCGTTCAGCAGGCGCGGGTTATCCCACATGCGCCGTTTGCAGAATCTTCACGCACAGCTCCTCGTAGGAAATGCCGACCGCGCGCGCCGCCATCGGCACCAGGCTGTGGCCGGTCATGCCGGGCGCGGTATTCACCTCGAGCAGCCACGGATCGCTGCGCGCGTCGAGCATCAGGTCGATTCGGCCCCATCCGCTGCAGCCCACGACCTTGAATGCGTCGAGCGCCAGCGCCTTGATCGCCGCTTCCTTCGGTGCCGGAAGACCGCAAGGACAGAGGTATTTCGTAACATCCGTGAAGTACTTGTTCTGGTAGTCGTACCTGCCTTCCGGCGCTTCGATGCGGATGAGCGGAAGCGGCTCGTCGTCCAGAATGCTCGCGGTGTACTCCGGGCCGTCGATGAACTTCTCTGCGATCACGTCAGGGGCATAGTTGACGGCGAGCGTGTAGGCCTCATCCATGCCGCCTACGGCAGCCACCTTCGTGATGCCGATCGACGACCCCTCCTGAACGGGCTTTACGATCAACGGCAGCCCAAGCCTCGCCGCAACGCCTGCAAAATCGCTCGCAGCGTCGATCGGCTCGTAGGACGGCGTGGGCAATCCGCTCGCCCGCCACACGAGCTTCGTGCGCGCCTTGTCCATGGCGAGCGCCGAGCCGAGCACGCCGCTGCCGGTATAGGGAATGCCGAGCACCTCGAGCGCGCCCTGCAGGGTGCCGTCCTCGCCGCCGCGTCCGTGCAGGGCCATGAAGCAGCGCGCATAGCCCTCGCGCTTGAGCTCGGCCAGGTCGCGCTCCGCCGGGTCGAAGGCATGTGCGTCGACGCCCTTCGAGCACAGTGCCTTCAGCACGCCGGTGCCGCTCATGATCGAGATCTCGCGCTCGGCGGACTTGCCGCCCATCAGCACCGCGACCTTGCCGAATCCGGCGGCCGCGCTCATTTCGCCTCCCCGACGATCTGAACTTCGGCAATCAGGCGCACGTGCGTCTCGTCCTCGACCACTTTCTGCACGTGCAGGATCAGCCACTCGATGTCGGCGGCGCTCGCGGCCCCCTTCGGGTTGACGATGAAATTGGCGTGCTTCTCCGAGATGCGCGCCCCGCCGCGCTCGAACCCCCTCAGGCCGCAGAACTGGATCAGCCGCGCGGCGGGCCTGCCCTCGGCGGGATTGCGGAACACGCTGCCGGCGTTGGGCAGCTCGAGCGGCTGCGCGGCGATGCGCTTCTTGAGCAGCGCCTTGATGATCTCGCGCGATTCCTCGGTGTCGCCCTCGGGCAGCTTGAAGTGCGCGGAGGCGAACCACTCGTCCCCGCCGCTCGCGCTCGCGTCCGATTTCAGCTCGCAGCGGCGGTAGCCGACCTCGAAGTCGTCCTTGGCGTGGCTGCGCAATTCGCCCGCGCGGTCGATGGTCACCACGCGCTCGACCAGGTCCCAGGTCTCGCCGCCGTAGCAGCCGGCATTCATCGCCAGCGCGCCGCCCACGGTGCCGGGAATGCCGGCGAGGAACTCGGCCGCGCCGAGGCTGTGCATGGCCGCGAAACGGGCGACTTTCGGGCACGCGACGCCCGCCTCGGCGTAGATCAGGCCGTCCTCGAAGCTCGGGTGCTTGGCCGGCCGGTGCGTGAGCACGACGGTGCCGGGCCAGCCGCCCTCGCGCACCAGCAGATTGGATCCCAGCCCGACGAACAGGATCGGCTCCTCCGGCGGCAGCTGCCTGAGGAATTTCGCCAGGTCGTCGAGGTCCACGGGATTGAAGAAGCGCTTCGCCGGGCCGCCCGCGCGCCAGGTCAGATAGCGCGCCATCGGCTCGTTCTGCCTCAGCTCGCCGCGCAATCCCTCGAAGCGCATGGTCTCGGTCATGTTCATGTCAGCTGCGCCGCGACGTTGCCGATCGACCCCGCGCCCATCGTGAGCACGACATCGCCGCCCCGCGCCACGCGCCTGATCGCCTCCGCCATGGCGCCGATGTCCTCGACGAACACCGGCTCGACCTTGCCCGCGACGCGCACCGCGCGCGCGAGCGCCCGCCCGTCGGCGGCGACGATCGCCGGCTCGCCGGCCGGATAGACCTCCGCCAGCAGCAGCGCGTCCGCGCTCGAGAGCACGCGCACGAAATCCTCGAACAGGTCGCGGGTGCGCGTGAAGCGGTGCGGCTGGAAGGCAAGCACCAGACGCCGCCCCGGGAACGCACCGCGCGCGGCGGCGATGGTGGCCGCCATCTCGGCCGGGTGGTGGCCGTAGTCGTCGACGAGCGTGCAGCGCGCGCCGCCCGCGAGCACGATCTCGCCGCATTGCTGGAAGCGCCGCGCGACGCCGCGGAACTCGGCCAGCGCCTTGAGGATCGACGGCTCGGCCACGCCGATTTCCAGGCCGACGGCGATGGCGGCGAGCGAATTGAGCACATTGTGATGGCCGGGCAGGTTGAGCGTGACCTCCATCGGCCGCGCCTCGCCGCGCCGCACGCGATAGCGCATGCGGCCCGCGTCGTGCTCGATCGCCTCGGCGCGCAGCGCCGCCTCGGCGCCGGTGCCGTAGGTCACCGCGGGCTTGGACACCAGCGGCAGGATCTCGCGCACCTGCGGGTCGTCGACGCACAGCACGGCGGCGCCGTAGAAGGGCAGGTTCTGCAGGAACTGGACGAACGCCTGCCGCAAGCGCGCGAAATCGTGCTGATAGGTCTGCATGTGGTCGGCGTCGATGCTGGTGACCACCGCCAGCACCGGCTGCAGGTGGAGGAAGCTCGCGTCCGACTCGTCGGCCTCGACCACGATGAAGTCGCCCGCGCCCAGGCGCGCATTGGAGCCGGCGGCGTTCAGCCGGCCGCCGATCACGAACGTGGGATCGAGCCCGCCCTCGGCGAGCACGCTCGCCACCAGGCTGGTGGTGGTGGTCTTGCCGTGCGTGCCGGCGATCGCGATGCCCTGCTTGAGGCGCATCAGCTCGGCGAGCATGAGCGCGCGCGGCACCACCGGGATGTGCCTGGCGCGCGCCGCCGCGAGCTCGGGGTTGTCCGCCTGCACCGCGCTCGACACCACCACCGCGTCGGCGCCGTCGATGTTGGCGGGCTGGTGCTCGAGCGAAATCTTCGTTCCCAGCGCGGCGAGCCGCTTGGTCGCCGCATTGGCCGCCAGATCCGAGCCGCTCACCTGAAAGCCGAGGTTGACCAGCACTTCGGCGATGCCGCTCATGCCCGAGCCGCCGATGCCGACAAAGTGGATGCGCCTGACCTTATGCTTCATCGCGCGCTCATCCGGCCAGTGCCACGCATTGATCGGCGACCAGGCGCGCCGCGTCGGGCTTTCCCAGCGCGCGCGCCTTCTGCGCCATGGCGAGCAGCGCGTCGCGATCGAGCGAGCGGATCAGCGCCGCCAGCGCCTCCGGGGTGAGCCTCGGCTGCGGCAGCAGGATCGCCGCGCCGCGGTCGGCGAGGAAGCGCGCGTTGACCGTCTGGTGGTCGTCGACCGCGTGCGGGTAAGGCACCAGGACGCTTGCCATGCCGCCGGCGGCGAGCTCGGCGACCGTCATCGCGCCGGCGCGACCGAGCACCAGATCGGCCTCGGCGTAGCGCCGTGCCATGTCGTCGATGAACGCGAGCAGCTCGCCCCGCACGCCCGCATGGAGATAGTTGCTTCTCAAGCTGTCGAGATGCTTCTCGCCCGCCTGGTGAACGACCTGCGGCCTGTCGGAAGCCGCGATCAATGCGAGCGCCTTGGGCACGACCTCGTTCAGCGCCTGGGCGCCAAGGCTGCCTCCCACGACCAGCAGCTTGAGCGGTCCTTCATTGCCCGCATAACGGCTCTCCGGCGCGGGGATGCGCGCGATTTCGGCGCGCACCGGGTTGCCGGTCCAGGCGGCGTTCTTGAGCGTGCCGGGAAACGCCGCGAGCCTGCGGTCGGCGACCCCGGCGAGCACGCGGTTGGCGAGCCCGGCGACCGCGTTCTGCTCGTGTACCGCGAGCGGCCGGGCGAGCAGCGAGGCCATCATGCCGCCGGGAAAGGCGACGTAGCCGCCCATGCCGAGCACGACGTCGGGCCGGATGCGAAAGATCGCGCGCGCGCTCTGCCAGAACGCGATCGACAGCTGCAGCGGCAGGAGGAAGAACGCGGCGAGCCCCTTGCCGCGCAGCGCTGTGGCGCGGATCCACTCGACCGGATAGCCGCGCGCCGGCACCAGGCGCGCTTCCAGCCCGCTGCGCGCGCCCATCCACACCACGCTCCAGCCGCGGCCGCGCATCTCGTCGGCCACCGCGAGGCCGGGGAAGACGTGCCCGCCGGTGCCGCCCGCCATGATGAGGATGGTTCTGCTCATGCGCTGTGCCAACGCGCTCACGCGTTGAGTCCCCGTGCGAGCTGGCGGTTCTCCCAGTCGATGCGGATCAGGATCGCGAGCGCGACGCAGTTCACCACCAGGCCGCTGCCGCCGAAGCTCATCAGCGGCAGCGTCAATCCCTTGGTGGGCAGCAGGCCCATGTTGACGCCCATGTTGATGAGGGCCTGGAAGCCGATCCAGATGCCGATGCCCTGCGCGGCGAGCGCCGTGAAGTGCCGCTCGCGCAGCGCCGCCTGCCGGCCGATGGCGAATGCGCGCAGCACGATCCAGGCGAACAGCGCGATCACCGCGGCCACGCCGGCGAGGCCCAGCTCCTCGGCGATCACCGCGAGCAGGAAATCGGTGTGCGCCTCGGGCAGGTAGTGGAGCTTCTCGACGCTCGCGCCGAGACCGACGCCCAGCCACTCGCCGCGGCCGAACGCGATCAGCGCGTGCGACAGCTGGTAGCCGCGGCCGAACGGGTCCGACCAGGGGTCCATGAAGCCGAAGATGCGCTGCATGCGGTAGGGCGAGGACAGCACCAGCAGCGCGAAGCCGGCGGCGAGCATGGCGAGCAGCAGGCTGAAGTGCCGGCCGCTCATGCCGCCGAGAAACAGCACGCCGAACGCGCTCACCGCGACCACCACCAGTGCGCCGAAATCGGGCTCGCGCAGCAGCAGCCATGCGACCAGCAGCATCACCCCGAGCATCGGCAGCAGGCCGCGCTTGAAGTTTCTCAGCACCGCGTGCTTGCGCACCGTGTAGTCCGCGGCGTAGAGCACCACCGCGAGCTTCATCAGCTCGGAGGGCTGCACGGTGAGCGCCCGGAGGTCGAGCCAGCGGCGCGCGCCGTTGACCTCCCGCCCGATTGCGGGAACGAGCACCAGCGCGAGCAGCAGCAGGCAGCCGCAGAACAGCCACGGCGCGGCCTTCTGCCAATGGCGCGCCGGGACCATGAACACCGCGGTCGCGGTGGCGAGCGCGAGACAGAGAAACGCGGCGTGGCGCAGCAGGAAATAGGCCGGGTTGTGGCCCGCGTAGCCGCTCGCCTCCGCGGTCGCCATCGAGGCCGAGTAAACCATCACCAGGCCGAGCGAGACCAGCAGCAGCGCCGCCCACGCAAGCGAGCGGTCGTATTCGGCCGTCGGCGGGTCCTGTGCAAAGACGTAGCTAGCCATCGCCGAATGTGTCCTTGGGCGCGCCAAGCGCGCGCACCGCCGCGGCGAACGCCTCGCCGCGGTGCCGGTAGTCGCGGAACATGTCGAAGCTGGCGCAGGCCGGTGAGAGCAGCACCGCCTCGCCGGGCTGCGCGAGCGCGGCAGCGCGCGTCACGGCTGCTTGCAGGCTTTCCGCGGTTTCCATGGAAATTTTCGTATCGGCAAGAGCGCGCTTGATCAGCAAAGCGTCCTTGCCGATCAAGAGCACGTGCCGCGCCTTCTGTTTCACGGCCGGACCCAAAGGCGAGAAATCCTGGCCCTTGCCTTCGCCGCCGAGGATCAGCACCGCCTTCTGCGCCAGGCCGCGCAGCGCGGCCACCGTGGCGCCCACATTGGTGCCCTTGGAGTCGTCGAACCAGGCGACGCCGCCGCGCAGCGCGATGCGCTGCATGCGGTGCGGCAGGCCGCGGAAGCCGCGCAGGCCCCCGGCAAGCGCGGCGAGCGGCGCGCCCGCCTGATGCGCGAGCGCGCAGGCGGCGAGCGCATTGGCTGCGTTATGCGCGCCCGCGAGGGGCAGGTCCGCGGCGGGCAGGATGCGCTCGGCGCCGCGCACGAGCCAGCCCGCATTTTCCGAGCTCCCGATGCCGAAATCCTCCGGCATCTCCGGCGCATCGAGGCCGAAGGTCACCTGGGTTCGCTGCGGCAGGGCGAGCGCCATCGAAGCTGCGTCGCAGCGGTTGAGAACCTGAACGCCCTGGCCCCGGAAGACGCGCGCTTTCGCGGCCGCGTATTCGGCGAGTCCCGCGTAGCGGTCGAGGTGGTCTTCCGAGAGGTTGAGCATGGCGGCGGCGTCGGGCGCGAGCGACCAGGTCGTCTCCAGCTGGTAGCTGGAGAGCTCGAGCACCCAGACGCGGGGCGGCGTAGCTCTGCTGCGAAGCGCATCGAGCGCCGGTGGAGAAATGTTTCCAGCGACCTCGCAGTCGATCCCGGCCGAGCGCAGCAGATGCCCGGCGAGCGCGCTCACGGTGCTCTTGCCGTTGGTTCCGGTAACGGCGACGACTCTCGAGTCCGTATGGGTCCTGACATGCCAGGCAAAGAGCTCGATGTCGCCGACGAGGGGAATGTCCCTGGCGAGCGCGGCCTGGACGATCTCCTCCCGCAGCGACAGGCCCGGGCTGACGCAGACCAGGTCCACGTTCCCGAGCAGCGAAGTCTTGAACTTGCCGGTGACGATTTCGTCTCGGGGCAGGCTCTTGCCATGCGGAGGGGTCGCGCGCGTGTCCGCGACGCGAACGGTCCCGCCCTGTCCCTTCACCCAATTGGCGACCGAGAGCCCGGTGTCGCCGAGCCCGAGTACGAGAACTCTCTTTCCTTGCAAAGAAAAAGCCTTGGGCGGGGAGAGCAGCGAAAATGCCGGCTCGCGCATCATCTGAGCTTCAGGGTCGAGAGGCCGAACAGCACCAGCATCATGGTGATGATCCAGAAGCGCACCACCACCTGCGACTCCTTCCAGCCCTCCAGTTCGTAATGGTGATGCAGCGGCGCCATGCGGAAGATGCGCTTGCCGCCGGTCCACTTGAAGTACAGCACCTGGATCATCACCGACAGCGTCTCGGCGACGAACACGCCGCCCATGATGAACAACACGATCTCCTGGCGCACGATCACGGCGATCGAGCCGAGCGCGGCGCCGAGCGCGAGCGCGCCCACGTCGCCCATGAACACCTCCGCCGGGTAGGCGTTGAACCAGAGGAAGCCGAGGCCCGCGCCCACCAGCGCGCCGCAGAACACGGCCAGCTCGCCGGCGCCCGCGATGTAGGGCAGGCCGAGGTACTTGGAGAACACCGCGTGGCCGGCGACGTAGGCGAAGATGCCGAGCGCGCCGCCGACCATCACGGTCGGCATGATGGCGAGGCCGTCCAGGCCGTCGGTGAGGTTGACCGCGTTCGAGGTGCCGACGATGACGAAGTAGGTGAGCACGATGAAGCCGGCCGTGCCGAGCGGATAGGCGATGAACTTGAAGAACGGCACGATCAGGTCGTTCATCGCCGGCACGCCCTGGGCGATCCAGCCGAGATAGCCCGCGGCGGCGAGCCCGAACACCGACTGCCAGAAGAACTTCGCCTTCGCCGACAGCCCCTTGGGATTCCTCTGCACCACCTTGCGGTAGTCGTCGATCCAGCCGATGGCGCCGAAGGCGAGCGTGACCAGCAGCACCACCCATACGAAGCGGTTGCCCAGGTCCCCCCACAGCAGCGTCGTGATCGCGATCGAGACCAGGATCAGCGCCCCGCCCATGGTCGGAGTGCCCGACTTGGTGAGGTGCGACTTCGGGCCGTCGTCGCGCACCGCCTGGCCGATCTTGTAGGCGGTCAGCTTGCGGATGACGTAGGGTCCGAGGATGAGCGAGATCGCGAGCGCGGTCAGGCAGGCGAGCACCGAGCGCAGCGTGATGTACTGGAACACGTTGAACAGGCGCACGTCCTTGGCGAGCATCTGCGCGAGCTCGAGCAGCATCAGTGCCCCTCCGCCTTCTCGCCGGTCAGCCTGGCCACCACGCGCTCCATCTTCATGAACCTCGAGCCTTTGACCAGGATTGTTCTTGCTTCTTCCAGGTTTCTTATTTCATTCAAGTCCTGAAGGTGTCTTGCGCCGGCGCCGAAAGCCGCGGCACTTTCCTTCGCAGCGACGCCGAAAGCAAGCAGCAAGTGAATGCCTTTTTCCTTCGCATACCGCCCTACTTCGGCGTGGAACTGCGGGCCCTGCTCGCCGACCTCGCCCATGTCGCCGAGCACCAGCGCGGTCGGGCCGGGGCAGGCAGCGAGCACGTCGATCGCCGCGCGCACCGAATCCGGATTGGCGTTGTAGCTGTCGTCGATCAGCGTCGCGCCGGCGGCGGTCTTCTTCACCTGCTGGCGGCCGGCGTAGGGGCGGAACGCGGCGAGGCCGGCGCCGATCGCGGCGGGCGGGATTCCTGCCGCGTGGGCGCATGCGGCGGCGGCGAGCGCGTTGCGCACGTTGTGCAGCCCGGGGATCGCGAGCGTCGCGCTCGCCTCGCCGCCGGGCGTGCGCACGACGATCTCGCTCTCGAGGCCCTTGAGCACGTAGCGGGCGGCGACCGCGCCCTGCTCGAGCCCGAACTCGATGCGCTTTCTCTTTTGCGCCTTCTCCCTGAACAGCCGCGCCATCGGGTCATCCGCGTTCAGCACCGCGATGCCGTCCTCGGGCAGCACGTCGAACACGCTCGCGTTCTCGGCGGCCACCGCCTCGATCGAGTGCATGAATTCCAGGTGCTCGCGCTGGGCGTTGTTGACGAGGGCGATGGTCGGCCGCGCGATCGCCGCGAGCTGCGCGATCTCGCCCGGATGGTTCATGCCGAGCTCCACCGCCAGGTAGCGGTGCGCAGCGCGCAGGCGCAGCAGCGTCAGCGGAACGCCGATGTCGGTGTTGAGGTTGCCGCGCGTGGCGAGGGACCCCGCATCGCCCGCGTGGCAGCGCAGGATCGCGGCCAGCATCTCCTTGGCGGTGGTTTTGCCGTTCGAGCCGGTGATCGCGATCACGACAGGCGCGAAGCGCAGCCGCCAGTGCCTGCCGAGGCGCCCGAGCGCCCTGCGCGTGTCGTCGGCGACGAGCAGGGGAAACCGCAACCGCGGCAGCGGCTCCCGGCCCGCATATTTCTCGTCGACCAGCGCCGCGGCGGCGCCGCGCGCCTTGGCGGCGGCGAGGAAGTCGTGACCGTCGAAGCGCTCGCCGCGGATGGCGACGAACAGCTCGCCTCCGCCGATCGTGCGCGTGTCGGTCGACACGCCGTCGAAGCGCGCCTCGGCGCCCACGGCGCGCGCCTGGATCGCGTGCGCGGCTTCGGCGAGGCTCATCATCGGTCCCTGCGCCGGCCAAGCGCCGCGCCGGCCACCAGCGCGTCGGAGAACTCGATGCGCTCGCCGCCGATCTCCTGGCTGCGCTCGTGGCCCTTGCCGGCGAGCACGACGACGTCGGCGCCGTCGGCCGCCGCGATCGCCGACTCGATCGCGCGCGCCCGGTCGATCTCGACCGCGACCGTCGCGCTCGCCGCCGGCGCCGAACACCACCGCGAGCCGCCCGCCACGCGCCTGCGCCAGCGGGCGCAGCGCCGCGAGGACCTGCGCCAGCGCATCCGGGGTGTGGGCGTAGTCGACCACCACCAGCGGGCGCTCGCCGATCATCTGCATCCGGCCGGGCACCGGCGGCAGGGTTTCGAGCAGCCTAGCGCCCTCCGGAAACGGAATCCCGTGCGCCACCAGGCATCCCAGCACGCCGAGCGCATTGGCGACGTTGAAGCAGCCGCTGCGCGAGCTGCGCGCCCAACGGGTCATCGAGGTTGAGCACCGCCGCCTGCAGGCCCGGCGACTCGAAAAGGCGCGCCTTGGCCGCGGCGTAGGCCTGCATCGTGCCGTGGTAGTCGAGGTGGTCGTGCGTCAGATTGGTGAACAGCGCGCAGTCGAACGCGACGCCGTTCACCCGCCCCTGGTCGAGCCCATGCGAGGACACTTCCATCGCCGCCGCGCGCGCCCCCGCAGCCTTGAAGCCGGCAAGAAGGCGATGCACTTCGAGCGCATCGGGCGTGGTGTTCGGGATCTCCTCCAGGGCGCCGGGGAAGCCGCTGCCGAGCGTGCCGATGACAGCCGTTTTAGTTCTTGTTGAAGAAAGAGCAAAAGAAATCCACTGCGAACAGGAGGTCTTGCCGTTGGTGCCGGTGACGCCGCACACCCACATGTCGTCCGACGGGCGGCCGTAGAACTCGTGCGCCAGCTTTCCCGCCTCGAGTTTCAAATTTGCGATGCCAAGATTGGGCAGGCGCCAGCCCTGATCCCAGGAGAAGCCTTCGCTATCCCACACCACGGCGGCGCAGCCGCGCTCGATCGCCTGCGCGATGAAGCGCCGGCCGTCCGCGCGCTCACCGGGCCAGGCGAAGAACGCCGTCCCGGGCAACGCGCGGCGGCTGTCGGACGTGAGGCGCTCGATCACCGCCCCCTGGTGCTCCAGCAGCGCGAAGACGTTGTCAATTACGTGTTCTCCCGCGCTTCCTCGCCGCCGCCCGGCATCTCGAGCGGTGCGAGCGGCGCATCGTGCGGCGCGCCGAGCATGCGCAGCGCGCCCTGCATCACCTGCGAGAACACCGGCGCCGCCGCCTGACCGCCGTAGTGCTGGCCGGCGGCGGGCTCGTCGAGCATCACCGCGATCAGCAGGCGCGGATCGGAGACCGGGGCGAAGCCGACGAAGGAGGAGACATACCTGTTCGCCGCGTACGTGCCGTTCTCCTGCTTGTGCGCAGTGCCGGTCTTGCCGGCGACGCGCCAGCCGACGACGCGCGCGCGCGGCGCGGTGCCGCCGGGCTGCACCGCGGCCTCCAGCATCGCGCGCACCGAGCGCGCCACATCGGCAGAGAGCACGCGCTTGCCGGCTGCCGGCATGCCCGTCCTGACGAGCGACAGCGGCACCAGCTCGCCGTCGCGCGCAAATACGGTATAGGCGCGCGCGAGCTGGATCAGGCTCACCGAGATGCCGTGGCCGTAGGCCATGGTCGCCTGCTCGACCGGGCGCCAGCTCTTGGCCGCGCGCAGCCGCCCGGCGGCCTCGCCCGGGAAGCCGAGCCGCGGCGGCGCGCCGAAACCGACGCGGCGGAACAGGTCGTGCATCTCCTCGCGCGGCAGCCCGAGCGCGATCTTCGCTGCGCCGACGTTGGAGGACTTCTGGATCACCTGCGCCGCGCTCAGCGCGCTCTCCGGGTGCGCGT
Organism: Betaproteobacteria bacterium; assembly: GCA_016177575.1. Classification (GTDB taxonomy): domain Bacteria; phylum Pseudomonadota; class Gammaproteobacteria; order Burkholderiales; family SG8-39; genus RBG-16-66-20. The sequence continues at coordinate 2,732 of JACOVA010000036.1, read as the reverse complement.
CGTGGATCGTGTACTTGGCGATCGTGAGCGTGCCCGGCGCGGTCTGGATCATCGTCTGCGGGGTGATGCGGCCGAGCTCGATGGCGAGCGCGACGGTAAAGGGCTTGAGCGTCGAGCCCGGCTCGAAGGTGTCGGTCATCACCCGGTTGCGCAGCTGCGCTCCGGTGAGGCGGGCGCGATTGTTGGGGTTGTAGCTGGGCAGGTTGGCGAGCGCCAGCACCTCGCCGCTGCGCACGTCGAGCGCCACGATCGCCCCTGCTTTCGCCTTGTGCGTCTCGACCGCGGCCTTCAGGGCACCGAAGGCGAGGTTCTGGATCTTGCTGTCCAGCGCCAGGGTCAGATCGCGCCCGTCGCGGGCGGCTCGGATCGACTCGACGTCCTCGACGATGCCGCCGAGCCGGTCCTTGATGACGCGGCGGCTGCCCGCGGCGCCGGCGAGCAGCGCCTGGTGCGCGAGCTCGATGCCTTCCTGGCCCGCGTCGTCGACGCCGGTAAAGCCGATCACGTGCGCCGTGGTCTCGCCGCCCGGGTAGTAGCGGCGGAACTCGCTGTGCTGGTAGACGCCGCCGATGCCCAGCTCGGCGACGCGCTGCGCCGCCTGAGGCGGAATCTGGCGCTTCAGATAGACGAAATCGCGCTCCGTCCCGGAGATCCTGCGCTGCAGCTCGCGCGCGTCCTGCCCGAGCAGCGCCGCGAGGCTCTTCAGCTGCGCGGCGCTGGCGTCGAAGTCCTCCGGGATCGCCCACACCGATTTCACCGGCGTCGAGATGGCGAGCGCCTCGCCGTTGCGATCGACGATGCGCCCGCGCGTGGCCGGCACCTCGAGCACGCGCGCATAGCGCGCCTCGCCCTTTTCCTGCAGGAAGCCGGTCTTCAGCGACTGCAGGTAGGCGGAGCGCCCGGCCAGAACCGCGAACGCGGCGAGCAGCGCGAACAGGGCGAAGCGCGCGCGCCACGCCGGCAGGCGCACCAGCATCGGCACGCTGGCGGAGCTCACTGCGCTGCCTCGACGACGTGCACGCGGCGCGGGTCGGGGGCGCGCATGCCGAGCGAGCCGGCGGCGATCTTCTCGACGCGCGAATGCAGGCCCCAGGTGCTCGACTCGAGCTGCAGCTGGCCGTACTCGACCTCGAGCGCGCGGCCGCGCTGCTGCCCGCGCTCGAGCTCGGAGAACAGCTGCCGCGACTTGTGCTGGGAGGTGACGAGCCCGAGCGCGCAGACGACGAGAACCAGGAGGAGGAGGAGGTTCAGCTTCGCCACGCGTCGGGCCCGTGTTCGGAAAGTGCGCGATTCAGGACGGCAGGATCAAGCTCGGCATTGGTGCGCTCGGCGGCGCGCAGCGTCGCGCTGCGCGCGCGCGGGTTGGCGGCGATCTCGGCAGCGGAGGCGCGCGTCGCCCGCCCCAGGATTCTGAGCGCCGGTTGTGGCATTTCGCTGGCGCGAATCGGCAAATCCGCAGGCAGGCCCGACTGGCTGCAGGCGCGCAGGAAGCGCTTTACCAGCCGGTCCTCGAGCGAGTGGAAGCTGATGACGACCAGGCGGCCGCCGGGGGCGAGCCTGCGCAGCGCCTGCGGCAGCATCAGCGCGACCTCCTCAAGCTCCCGATTGACGAGAATCCGTAGAGCCTGAAAGGTGCGCGTCGCCGGATCCTGCCCGACCTCCCGTGTGCGGACCGCCGCAGCCACGACAGCGGCAAGTTGCTCGGTGCGGCGGATCGGCTCGCGTGCGCGAGCAGCAACAATCGCCTTTGCAATCTGTTTAGCAAACCGTTCTTCGCCATAGCCGCGGACCGCCTCCCGGATTTGTTGTTCTGTCGCTCTCGCCAGCCAGTGCGCGGCCGATTCGCCGCGGCTCGGATCCATGCGCATGTCGAGCGGCCCGTCGGCGCGGAACGAGAAGCCGCGCGCCGGATCTGCCAGCTGCGGCGAGGACACGCCGAGGTCCGCGAGCACGCCGTGCGCCTGCCCGACGCCATGGCGCTCGAGCACCTGCGCCAGCGCGCTGAAGGGCGCGTGCTCGGCGACGAAGCGCGCATCGCGGATGCGCCGCGCCGCGGCGATCGCCTCGGGGTCGCGGTCGAGGGCGATCAGCCGGCCCGAGGGCCCGAGGCGCGCGAGGATGGCGCGGCTGTGGCCGCCGCGCCCGAACGTGGCATCGACATAGATTCCGTCCGGCCGCAGTGCGAGCGCGGCCAGCGCCTCCTCGAGCAGTACCGCGCGGTGCTCGCTCATCGGCGGCGCTCAAAGCGAAAAGTCCTCCATGCCGGGCGGCGGGGCGCCCGACCCGGACAGCGCCGCAGAGAGCTTGGCGCTCCAGACGCCCGCGTCCCACAGCTCGAAGTAATGTCCCTGCCCGACCAGCATCGCCTCGCGCTCGAGCTTGGCGTGCAGCCGCAGGCCGCTCGAGACCAGCACCCGGCCCGCCGCGTCGGGAGCGCTGTGCTCCTCGAAGCCGAGCAGCAGGCGCTTCCACCAGCTCGCCTGGGCGTGGAAGCTGGGAAATTTCTCCACCTGCGCGCGCACCCGCTCCCAGGCCGATTCCGGATAGACGAGCGCGCAGCCGTCGGGATGCGCGGTCAGCACGAGCGTCCTGCCCGAGGCGAGCAGCGCCTCTCGGTGCCGCGTGGGAATGGCGAGCCGGCCCTTCGCGTCGAGCGTGATGACCGTTGCGCCGTGAAACGTTCCTCCCATCCCTTTTCTGCTCCTCCGCGTGGATCGATCCTGTTTACCGCT
>JACOVA010000035.1 GCA_016177575.1 Betaproteobacteria bacterium | reverse complement strand
GCTATGGCGATCTCGGTCGTGTCAATTGTTGCGGTCATAGCGTCGATTATCGGCCGATGATATCTAGTAGCGCCCCCGCCCTGACGCCGAAGTTCCTCCTACTTAATCGACACTCCGGGCTAACAGCTGAGACCACAGTGAGCGAAGACAACCAGCAGCAGATCCTCGAAACTCTTCGCGAGATCCGCGAGGGGCAGCGCGAAATCATCGAGTTGCTTTCCGCGAACAAGAGCGTCGCGGAAGAGCAGATCAGGAGCTCGAAGGAGAGGATTGGCGAATCCATCGGCCTGCAGCGGCAGGCGCTGCAGCGGCAGCGGGTGGTGACGCTGATCGCGGTGCCGGGCATCGTGCTGTGCATTGCGGCGATCGTGTATCTGGTCGTGAAGTACCGTATCTGGTAGCGAAGCAGCTCGGGACGCTTCGCCCGGCTGACGCCGAATCACGACAACAGCATAGTTACTAGACGGGTCGGGCGCCGAACAGCAACGGGTGCGCCCAGAAGAAGAGCGCGTAGAGCGCGAGGCCGATGGCCGGGTTGCGCCAGCCGATCTCGGCCGCGTCGAAGCGGTTGCGTCCCCGCACGATGGCCGCGAACGGCAGGTGCGAGGTCACGGCCGAGAAGCGCGTCCAGTCCGCGCCGAGCATGCGCGCCTTGCGCCGGTCGAGGAGCAGCGTCCCGACGGCCGCGACCGCGAACAGCCCGCCGAAGAACACCACGCCCTTGAGCTCGCCGCGCGCGAGCAGGTGCGCGAGCGCCCACAGCATGATGGCCCACATCATCGGGTGGCGCGTGACGCGGATGATGCCGCGCGCCGGCTCCGGATTCCTGAGCAGGCGGTCGGCGCCGATCAGCGTCGGATTGCGCGCGAACAGGCCGCAGGCGAGCAGGATGAAGGCGACCGGCATGACCAACGCCGGCAGCGCGCGCAACCCCACCCAGAGCGAGTCGTCGGGCGCCTTGCCGTAGGCCCAGATCATCCAGCCGAGGGTCGCGACCGCGAGCAGCGAGTACGCGCCGGTGTAGGCCTTCGCGCCGATCGCGCCGACGAGCGCCGCACGCAGCGGGGTGCTGGGGATGAAATGCGTGGCGATGAACGCCGCGGTCGCGAGGTAGAGATGGACGCCCGGATCCACGGCGCCATTATCGCCTAACCCGGCGCGTCGGAATCCAGGTCGGTGACGAACAGGCGGATCAGGTCCTCCAGGTCGTGCCGGGCGCCGATCAGCCGGCAGCCGGCGCGCATCGCCGGGCGGCCGTCGGGCAGGACGACCTTGCGCGCGTGCCGCACTTCCAGCCCCACCATCACCGAGCGCTGCGGGTGCTCGATGCGCGCGCGCGGCAGCCGCGTGCCCGGCTCCAGGCGGATGCCGGTGCCGTAGATGATCGCGCCGATGCCCTGCCGGCTGATGTCGACCACGCGCGCATCGAACGACACCGGGCCCCATTCGATGACGCATCTGAGCGGCACGCGCGGCGGCAGTGCGAAGCGCGGATAGGCGCGGCGGTGCAGCGCCAGCAGCGCCGAGGGAAAGTCGAGCTGGATCGCCGCCGTGCCCGCGAACTCGACCTCGTGCGGACGGCCGGCCATGAACTCGAAGTGCACGCCGCGGTGGTTGCAGCTGAAGGTCGCCGTGCCGGACTCGAGCAGGGCGTGGTTGGCGGCGCGCAACTCGCTGCACGCCACGACGATGAGCCGGTTGCGGCGGTCTACGCGCAGCAGCCGGGAGAGGAACAGCTGCTGGCCGCCCTGCACGCTGGCGGTGAGCAGATCGCCTGCCTCGCACATCGCCTCGAGCGAATCGCCGATCTCGACCCCCGAGCGCACCAGCAGCGTGCCGGTCGCGCCGGCGCCCGCGTCGTCGCGCGGCGGGCTCACCTCAGCCGAGCGCCTTGCCGACGATCTCGGCCACGTCCCTGGACAGGCCCGCGGCATCGCGGATGCGCTCCAGCTGCGATCTCGATCTCGATTTTCTCTCCGCATCGAATCGCTGCCAGCGGTCGAACGCGCGCGCCACGCGCGCCGCGACCTGGGGATTGATGCGGTCGAGCGCGAGGATCTGGTCGGCGAGCAGCGCGTAGCCCGCGCCGTCGGCCGAGTGGAAGCGCACGTGGTTGGCGGCGAAGACGCGGATCAGCGCGTAGACCTTGTTCGGCACCTTGAGATCGAACGCCGGGTGCGCGAGCAGCGCCCGCACGCGCGCCGGCGTGCCGGGCAGGCGCGAGGCCGCCTGCACCGCGAGCCACTTGTCCACCACCAGCGGGTCGTTCCGCCAGCGCGCGTAGAAGGCGTCCAGCGCGAGCTCTCGCACGGCGCAGTCCATGTTGGCGAGGCAGCCGAGCGCCGCCATGCCGTCGGTCATGTTGTCGGCTTCGCGGAACTGCCGCCAGGCGAGCTGCGGGTCGCCAGCTTCCGACAGGTAGCCCAGAATCAGGTTGCGCAAGGCGCGCTGGCCCGCCGACACGGCGTCGGGGGAGTAGGGCGCCGGGATTTTCAGCTCGCGGTAGAGCTTTTCGAAGTCGTCTCTCAGAAAGTGCGCCAGATGCGCGCGCAGCGCGTTGCGCGACGCATGCAAGGCGTCGGGATCGACGACCTCCATCTGCTCGGCGAGGAAAGTCTCCGAGGGCAGGGCCAGGCATTCGGCCACGAAGGCCTTGTCTTCGCTTTTCAGGAGCTCCCGGACCGAAGCGACGAAAGTATCCCCGGGCAATCCGGATCCGCTCAAAATTATCTCGGTCGCGAGCTGCTGCGCGGCTTGCCAGCGGTTGAAGGGGTCGTCGTCGTGCGCGAGCAGGTGCACGAGGTCGGCTTCGCGGTACGGATACCTGAGGATCACCGGCGCCGAGAACCCGCGCAGCAGGGACGGGACAGGTTTCGCCGTTACCTGGAAGGTGAATTTCTCTTCCGGGTTTTTCAATGACAGAACCCTCTCGTCCGGCCCGACCTTCACCGCCAGCGGGATGTGGAACGGCGGATCCATGGACTGCCGGACCGTCAGCGTGAAGACGTTTTCTGCGTAGCTTCCGCTGCAGTCCAGAACAGGCGTGCCCGCGACGTCGTACCAGCGCCTGAACTGCGCGAGGTCGACGCCCGAGGCGTCCTGCATCGCCTGCACGAAGTCGTCGCAGGTCACGGCGCGGCCGTCGTGGCGCCCGAAGTAGAGCCGCATGCCGTCCTGGAATTTCTCCTCGCCGAGCAGCGTGTGCTGCATTCGCACCACTTCCGCACCCTTCTCGTACACCGTCATGGTGTAGAAGTTGCGGATCTCCTGGTAGGACTGCGGCCGCACCGGGTGCGCCATCGGGCCGGCGTCCTCCGGGAACTGGCCGGCGCGCAGCGAGCGCACCTCCTGGATGCGCGTCACCGCGCGCGAGTAGGTGTCGGCGCCGTATTCCTGGTCGCGGAACACCGTCAGGCCTTCCTTGAGCGAGAGCTGGAACCAGTCGCGGCAGGTGACGCGGTTGCCGGTCCAGTTGTGGAAGTACTCGTGCGCCACCACGCGGTCGATGTTCAGGTAGTCGGTGTCGGTGGCGGTGTCGGGCCGCGCCAGGATGTACTTGGCGTTGAAGATGTTGAGGCCCTTGTTCTCCATGGCGCCCGAGTTGAAGTCGCCGACCGCGACGATCTTGTACTCCTCCAGATCGAGCTCGAGGCCGAAGCGCTGCTCGTCCCAGCGCATGGCGCGCTTCAGGCAATCCATCGCCCAGCCGGCCTGATCCAGCTTGCCTGGTTCCACGTATATGTAAAGGGTTTTTGCTTTCCCGGATCGGGAAACAAAAGATTCCTGAATAACTTCCAAATCAGCAGCTACCAGCGCAAAAAGATAGGACGGCTTCGGAAACGGATCCTCGAAGCGCGCCCAGTGCCGGCCGCCGGCCTCGCTTCCCCTCTCGATCAGATTGCCGTTGCAAAGCAGAACCGGATATTTCTTCCGGTCGGCATGGATCGTGGTCGTGAAGCGCGCCAGGTTGTCCGGCCGGTCGACGTACCAGGTGATGCGGCGGAAGCCCTGCGCCTCGCACTGCGTGGCGAAGCCGCTGCGGGTCGCGTACAGCCCTTCGAGCTTGGTGTTGTGCTGCGGCACGATGCGGGACACCGTTTCGAGCGTGAACGCGTCGGGGACCGAAGCAATGGTGAGCTTTTCGGGGGTGACTTCGTAACCGATCGGCTTGCCGTTCAGGGCCAGGGACAGCAATTCCAGCTCGTCGCCGTCGAGCTCGAGCGCGCCGGGCCCGGCGCGCCGCATCCGCAGCGTCGCCTTGACGATCGCGTCATCGGCGCGGATGTCGACGTCGAGCTCGATGCGCTCGACGACGAACGCCGGCGGGGCATAGTCCTTGAGGTGTACCGCCCTGGATGCGGGCTCGCGCATGGCGATTCAGTCTACTTGATCCCGTCGCGGGCCCGACCCGCGAGCAGCGCGAGCTCATTGCCCGCGAGCGCCGCCAGCACCAGCGCGCCGCCGGCGACGGTCGCCGCGCCGGGGACTTCGCCCGCGCCCAGCCAGGCCCAGAGCGGCCCCAGCACCACCTCGAGCAGCCCGAGGAGTGCGATCTCGGGAGCGCTCAGCGTGCGCGCCGCGAGCACGAGCAGCATGCACGGCAGGCCGATCTGGAACACGCCGAGCACCGCCAGCACCCCCAGGTCGCGCGCGCCGGCGGCGAGGGGCAGCGCCCAGGGCAGGCTCGCCGCCACCGACAGCAGCGCGCCGAGCAGCACCGCCGGCACGAGATCGAGATGCGCCCCGGCCTTGCGCAGCACGACCACGTTGATCGCCGCGGCCACCGGGATCGAGAGGGCGAGCAGGGTGCCGAAGATATGGCGCGGCTCGGCGGCCGTGAAGCCGGCGCCGAACATCGCCGCCATGCCGAGCGCGGCGACGACGATCGCGAGCCAGGTGCGCGGCGGGATCGGCTCGCGCAGCACCGCGAAGGCGAGCAGGGCCGTGAACAGCGGGCCCAGGCTGCACACCACGAGCACGTTGGCCACGGTGGTCAGCGTGAGGGCGACGATGAAGCTGGTGAACATCAGGCCCCACATCGCGCCGGATATCAGCCCCGCGACACCCGCCTTGCGAATCGCCACAAGAGGATTTCCGGCCTTGAAGGCCAGCAGGACGGCGGCGACGAAGAGGGCGCAGAACAGGCTGCGCCAGAACGCGAGCTCGAGCGGCCGCGGCGACTCGACCTGGCGCGTGAGGACGCCGCCGAGGCTCCAGAGCACCGGCGCGATCACCATCAGGGCGAGCGCCACGGGGCGCCGCGGCGGAACGGATGGGTACACGGCGCGCTAGACTAGGGCCCGCCATGGCGTTGCGCAACGCGCTTTTCGAACTGCTGCAGATCGCGGCGCTGCGGCAGGAGGTTGCGACCGACGTCGGCTTCACCGGGGCGGACCCGGTGTTCCCTACGCCGTACCGGGTCGGCACCGCCGGCGCCGCGGCCCTCGGTGCGGTCGGGATCGCGGTTTCCGACCTCTGGCACCTGACGACCGGGCGCCGGCAGAAAGTGAGCGTAGACGTGCGCGCCGCCGCGGCGTCGCTGCGCAGCGCGCGCTACCTGAGGATCGACGGCAAGCCCGCGCCGGGGCCGTGGGATCCGCTGAGCGGCTTCTATCCGCTGCGCGACGGGCGCTGGATCAACATCCACTGCAATTTCGCCAACCACCGGGACGCCGCCATGAGGGTGCTCGGCGCGCCGGCCGAGCGCGCCGCCGCGGAGGCGGCAAGCCGCGGCTGGGACGGCCTCGCGCTCGAGGATGCGATCCACGCCGCGGGCGGCTGCGCGGGCCTCGCGCGCACGCTCGCGGAGTGGGCGGCACACCCGCAGGCGGCCGCCGTGGCGGCGCAGCCTTTGCTCGAGATCAGCAAGATCTCCGATTCAAGGCCGGAGCCGCTCCTTGCCGGAAACCGTCCGCTCTCGGGCGTGCGCGTGCTCGATCTCACGCGCGTGCTCGCGGGGCCCACCTGCGCGCGCACGCTCGCCGAGCACGGCGCCGACGTGCTCAAGATCACCGCCGCGCATCTGCCCGATTCCGGGCCGATGGAGATCGACACCGGCATCGGCAAGCTTGCGGCACATCTGGATTTGAGAACTGCTCAGGGAAAAGAAAAACTGCAGGAGCTCTTGATGCAGGCCGACATCTTCTCGCAGTCGTATCGGCCGGGAGCGCTGGCGGCGCGCGGCTTCTCGCCTGCCGAGGCCGCCGCGCTGCGACCCGGGATCGTCTACGCCACGCTCGGCGCCTGGGGGAGCGAGGGGCCGTGGCGCGAGCGGCGCGGCTTCGACAGCATCGTGCAGACGGTGAGCGGCATGGCGCTCGCGCAGGCGGCTGCGCGCGAGCCGACCGCGAAGCCCAGGCTGATGCCGGTCTCGGCGATCGACTACGTGAGCGGCTACCTGATGGCCTACGGCGCGATGGTCGCGCTCGCGCGCCGCGCGCGCGAGGGCGGCAGCTGGCTGGTGCGGGTCTCGCTCGCGCGCGCCGGCAAGTGGATCGCGGACCGGGGATTCTTCGAGGGCTTCATGGAAGTGCCCGAGGAGCTCGCGAAGGAGGAATTGAAGCAGCTCACGGAAGAACGAGACACGGCCTTCGGACGCATCGGCCACTTGCGGCCGGTGCTTGGGCTCTCGGAAACGCCGCCTTACTGGGAGCGCCCGCCGGTTGCTCTCGGCAGCCATCCCGCCGAGTGGCCTAGGCGTTCTTTTCCTGCAGGCGCTTGATCAGGCCCTCGACGCCGGAGGTGCGAGTGATGTTCTCGAACTCGGCGCGGTAGGTGAGCACCAGGCTCACGCCCTCGACCGAGATGTCGTAGATCTTCCAGCCCTCGGGCCCCTTCCTCATCGAATACTCGATCGGCACCGGCGGCCGGCCCGGGCTCAGGTACCGGTTGCGCACCGCCACCTCGGTGGCGCCCGCCGGCATGCGCACCGGCATCACCTTCATGGTCTGGCCGCGATAGCGGTCGATCGCGTTGGCGTAGATGCGCACCAACATCGTGCGGAACGCGCTCACCAGCTCTTCCTGCTGCGCCGGCTTCGCCTGGTGCCACGAGCGGCCCATCGCCAGGATCATGGCCTCGCGGAAATCGATGTGCGGCAGCACCTTCTGCTCGGCCAGCGCGAGCGCCTTCTGCCGGTCGCCCGCCTGCAGCCCCTTGTCGGACTTGATCGTATCGAGCACGTCGGCCGTGACTTTCTTCACCAGCTCTTCCGGGCCGAGCTGCGACTGCGCCGCGGCCGAGGCGGCGACGAAAAACGACAATACCAAAGCGTTGAGGTGTCTCATGGGCAGTAAGACTACACCGGCGCGCGCGAGTTGCCGCTCAATTTCCGCGCTGCGTGAGAAATTCCGCCAGCGCGCGGCTGGTATGACTGTCACCTCGCGGCGACAGATCCGGCGGCCCGTGGAATACGACACGCCCGCCCTGCGCGCCGCCCTCGGGCCCGAGATCGACGATCCAGTCGGCCTCGGCGAGCACGTCGAGGTTGTGCTCGATCACGACCACCGTGTTGCCGGCATCGACCAGGCGATGCAGCACGCGCAGCAGCTTCTCCACGTCGGCCATGTGCAGGCCGACCGTGGGCTCGTCGAGGATGTAGAGGGTCTTGGAGGAATTCTGCCTGGATAATTCATAAACCAACTTAATTCGTTGCGCTTCACCCCCGGAGAGCGTGGAGCTCTGCTGGCCGAGCGTGAGGTAGCCCAGGCCGACGTCCTGCAGCAGCAGCAGCGCGCGGTGGATCGACGGGTGCGCCGGGAAGAGCTCGACCGCCTCGTCGACGCTCATCGCCAGCACCTCGCCCGCCGTGCGGCCGCGCCAGCGCACCGCGAGCGTATCCGGGTTGAAGCGCAGGCCGCCGCAGGCCTCGCAGGACACCTTCACGTCCGGCAGGAAGGACATCTCGATCTTCTTCAGTCCCTGCCCCTCGCAGCTCTCGCAGCGCCCGCCCCGCGTGTTGAACGAGAAGCGGCTCGCCGACCAGCCGCGCATGCGTGCTTCGGTGGTGTCGGCGAACAGGCGGCGGATCGCGTCCCAGAAGCCGACATAGGTCGCGGGGCAGGAGCGGGGCGTCTTGCCGATCGGCGTCTGGTCGACCTCGAGCACGCGCTCGAGCTTGCCCGCTCCCGCAATGCTCCGGCATCCGATCGGTCTTCTTTCCTTCAGCGAGCAGAACAGGACGTCTCGCGCCAGGGTGGACTTGCCCGAGCCCGAGACGCCGCTCACCGCGACCAGGCGGCCGAGCGGAATGCGCACGTTGATGGATTTGAGATTATGAAGTTTCGCTTTTGCGATTTTCAGCTCGGGATTTTGTTTTGTAACGGCGCGGCGAGGCTGCAGCGGGTGCTTAAGCGGTTGCGCAAGAAAGCGCCCGGTGACCGAGTCGGGCAGCCGGCTCAGGTCGGCGGCGCGTCCGGCGCCGATCACGTGCCCGCCGAGCTTGCCGGCGCCAGGCCCCAGGTCGATGACGTGGTGCGCGCGCCGGATCGTGTCCTCGTCGTGCTCGACCACCACCAGCGTGTTGCCCTTCGCCTCCAGCCGCTCGAGCACGTCGAGCAGGATGCGGTTGTCGCGGTGGTGCAGGCCGATGGTGGGCTCGTCCAGGATGTAGCACACGCCGCGCAGGTTCGAGCCGAGCTGCGCCGCGAGGCGGATGCGCTGCGCCTCGCCGCCCGAGAGCGTCGGCGCCGAGCGGTCGAGCGTCAGGTAGCCGAGGCCCACCTGCTGCAGGAAATCGAGGCGGCTGTTGAGCTCGGCGATGAGATCGCGCGCGATTTCGCGTCCCCTGCTGTCGAGTTTTATTCTTTCAATCTGGCTTCTCAGATCAGAGATAGCCAAATTCCCGAAATCCGCAATGCTCCGTCCGTCCCACCGCACTGCCAGCGCTTCCGGGTTGAGGCGATCGCCATGGCAGGCGGGGCAGGGCTGGTCGACCTCGAGCCACTCGATCCAGGAATCGAGCACGTGGTCCTCGGTGCCGGTGCGCGAGCGCTCGGCGTCCCAGCCGACGTCCTTCAGCTCCAGCCCGGTGCCGACGCAGGCCGCGCACCAGCCGTGGCGCGAGTTGTACGAGAACAGCCGCGGGTCGAGCTCGGCGAAGCTGCGGCCGCACGACGGGCAGGCGCGCTTCGTGGAAAAGGATTGAAGCGTTTTTCCGAGAACCTGAATTGCGCCTTTTCCTAGGTCGATTGTTTTTCGTATTTGCGCCCGGATATGAAATTCATTCTTGGGTAAAACCAAAACATCCGCTACAGGCAACTCGATGTTGTGCTCCTTGAAGCGGTCGATGCGCGCAAAGGGCTGGACCGGCAGCAGCTTGCCGTCGACCCGGAGGTGGGCGTAGCCCTTGCCGCGCGCCCACTTGGCGAGGTCGGTGTAGACCCCCTTGCGGCTGACCACCAGTGGCGCCAGCAGGGTAATGCGCTGGTTTCTGAAATCCCTCAGAATGCGGGCCGCAATCGCGTCTTCGCTCTGCGGCTCGATCGGCACCTCGCAGTCGGGGCAGTGCTGCGTGCCGAGCTTGACGAAGGCGAGACGCAGGAAATGGTGCACCTCGGTGAGGGTGCCCACGGTGCTCTTCCTGCCGCCGCGGCTGGTGCGCTGCTCGATCGCCACCGTCGGCGGGATGCCGAAGATCGCATCCACGTCCGGGCGCGAGGCCGCCTGCACGAACTGGCGCGCGTAGGCGTTGAGCGACTCGAGGTAGCGGCGCTGCCCCTCGGAGAACAGGATGTCGAAGGCGAGCGTCGATTTGCCCGAGCCCGAGACGCCAGTGACCACGGTGAAGCGGTTGCGCGGGATCTCGACGTCGATGCCCTTCAGGTTGTGCTCCTTCGCATTGTGGATGCGAATCGAATTTGCCAGCAGCGCTTTTTGCAGAGGTGGCTCGCGAGCTTCCAGCCTCGAAAAAGCGAGCTCATAGTCCCTCAGAGCCTTCCCGGTATGCGAGCGCGCGCTGCTCGCCACCTCCGCGGGCGTGCCCACGCAAACGACCTGCCCGCCCGCCTCGCCGCCCTCGGGCCCGAGGTCGATGATCCAGTCGCTGGCGCGGATCACGTCCAGGTTGTGCTCGATCACGACCAGCGAATGCCCGGCGGCGAGCAGCTGGCGAAATGCGCGCAGCAGCTTGGCCACGTCGTCGAAGTGCAGGCCGGTGGTCGGCTCGTCGAACAGGAACAACTTGGGCGAAACGCTTTCGCCCGCCTCGGCGAGGTGGCCGGCTAGCTTCAGCCGTTGCGCCTCGCCGCCGGAGAGCGTCGGCACCGGCTGGCCGAGCCGCAGGTAGTCGAGGCCGACATCCTGAAGGGGTCTTAGCTTTGACTTCAGGTCTTCAACACCGGAAAAAAAGCTCAACCCTTCCGAAACGGTCATCTCCAGCACGTCGGCGATCGACTTGCCGCGCAGCGTGACTTCGAGCACCTCCGGCCGGTAGCGCCTGCCGTCGCAGTCCGGGCAGCGCAGGTAGACGTCGGAGAGGAACTGCATCTCGACGTGCTCGAAGCCGTTGCCGCCGCAGGCCGGGCAGCGGCCGTTGCCGGAATTGAAGCTGAATGTTCCCGGGGTGTATTTTCTGTCCTTCGACGTCGTTGTTTCAGAGAATAATTTCCTGATCACGTCAAAAGCGCCGACATAGCTGGCCGGATTCGAGCGCGTCGTCTTGCCGATGGGCGACTGGTCTACCATCACCACGTCCGCGATGTGTTCGGCGCCGCGCAGCGCGCGGTGCGCGCCCGGCGGCTCGGTGGGCTTGCCCTTGGCCTTGCGCAGCGCCGCGTAGAGCACGTCCTGCACCAGCGTCGACTTGCCGGAGCCCGAGACCCCTGTGACGCACACCAGGCGCTCGAGCGGGATCTCGACGTCGATGTGCTTGAGATTGTGCTGGCCGGCCTTTTCGATCTTCAGGAATTGTTTCGCGGGACCCGCCGCAAGCGCGATACCGGCCGTTTTCCTTCCGGAAAAATATTCCGCCGTAATCGTGCGCTGTTCTCTCAGATCGGAAGGAGAACCGAAGAAAACCACCTCGCCGCCGCGCTCGCCGGGACCCGGGCCCATGTCGAGGATGCGGTCGGCGGCGAACATGATCTGCGGATCGTGCTCGACCACGACCAGCGAGTTGCCCGCGTCGCGCAGCCGCTTCATGACGTCGATCACGCGCCCCATGTCGCGCGGATGCAGGCCGATCGAGGGCTCATCCAACACGAACAAGGTGTGGACGAGCGAAGTGCCGAGCGCAGTGGTGAGGTTGATGCGCTGCACCTCGCCGCCGGAGAGCGTGCGCGACTGCCGGTCCAGCGTCAGGTAGCCCAGGCCGACGTCGCAGAGGAAGCGCAGCCGGGTGCGGATCTCGTCGAGAAGCAACTGGGTCGCTTCGTCTTGAACTTGTTCTTTCTCGAAAAATTCTCTTACCGAGGAAATCGGCTGGAGCATCAAGTCACGAATCGATGCGCCGTTGATCTTCCAAAGCACGGCATCGGGCTTCAGGCGCGTCCCGCCGCAGGCCGCGCAGGGGGTGTAGGCGCGGTACTTGGAGAGCAGCACCCGGATGTGCATCTTGTAGGCCTTGCTCTCCAGCCACTTGAAGAAGCGCCGCACGCCGTACCAGGTGCCCGGCCAGGACTTGCGCCAGCTGACCCAGCTCGCCTCGCCTTCCAGGACCCACGTTTTCTCCTTTTGCGTCAATTGCTTCCACGGTGTATCTAAAGCGATTCCGCGCTTCTTCGCATACTTTGCGAGATCGTCCTGGCACTCCTTGAAGCTGGCCGTCTGCCAGGGCCTGATCGCCCCCTGGCGCAGCGTCTTCGACTCGTCCGGAACCACCAGCCCGAAGTCGACCCCGATCACGCGCCCGAAGCCGCGGCAGGTCACGCAGGCGCCGAGCGGCGAGTTGAACGAGAACGCCGCCGGCGTCGGCTCCGAGTAATGGATGTCGCAATCGGCGCAGTGCAGATCGGCGGAAAATTTCCAGGGCCTGCCGCCCTCCGGATAGACGTTCACCCGTCCCTGGCCCACCCTGAGCGCCGCCTCGAGCGCCTCGATCACGCGCGCGCGCTCGGCCGAGCCGAGGCGCAGGCGGTCCTGCACGACTTCCAGCACAGCCTTGCTGCGCGCGTGGATGCGCGTGTAGCCCTGGCGCTCGAGCAGCTGCAGCACCTCGGCCTCGGTGAAGTTCTCCGGAATCGGGACCGGGAACGAGATGATCAGCCGCGGATCGCCGTTTTCTCCCGTTTTTTCCAGAAGAAACTCATAAATCGACTGCGGCGTGTCGCGGACCACCGGCTTGCCACAGTCTCTGCAAAACAGCGTCGAGGCGCGCGCGAACAGCAGCTTGAGATGGTCGTTCAGCTCGGTCATCGTGCCGACCGTCGAGCGCGAGGTGCGCACCGGGTTGGTCTGGTCGATCGCGATTGCCGGCGGAATGCCCTCGATCGCGTCCACCTGCGGCTTGTCCATGCGCTCGAGGAACTGGCGCGCGTAGGGGCTGAAGGTCTCGACGTACCGCCTCTGGCCTTCCGCGTACAGCGTATCGAAGACGAGCGAGGACTTGCCCGAGCCCGAGACGCCGGTGACGACCACCAGCTCGCCGTTCGGGACCGAGAGCGTCAGGTTCTTGAGATTGTTCTGCCGCGCGCCGCGAATGACGATCGCGTCGGCCGGGGGCTGCTCGAGCTTCATTTCGGCGCTGGACGGAGCGGCAATTGTAGCTGGTGCAGCGCTTCCCGCATCCGTGCGAAGTGCGAACCTTCCCAAAAGACGCGTTCGCATGCGGGGCAGCGATGGAAAACACGGTAGCGCTCGAGGACGACGGGCAGCGCATAGGCGCGGACTTGCGCCTCGCTCGCCGGTTCCAGCGCGACGTTGCAGCTCAGGCAAAGCGTGAACGGCCGCGCCTGCGCGGCGAGGCCGTAGCGCGCGGCCACCTCGCGCAGCTGCGCCTCGGGCTTGAGCGCGTGCACGTAGGCGCCGCGCAGGATCTCGCGGCACTTGAGCAGCTCGCGGTCGCGCGTCAGGACGATCCTGCGTTCCTGCCAGGCGAGGCGGCGGATCTCGGCGTCGCCGAGCGCGTTCTCGTGCAGCGTGTCGTAGCCGAGCATGCGCAGGAAGCGCGCCAGGCCTCCGAGATGCGCGTCGGCGAGGAAATTCGGGGACAGACCACGTTTTTCGGAGAAAAACGTGGTCGGTCCCTGATTTGCCGGGTTCCAGGGATGGACCTCGATCGTGTCACCCTCGCGCACGATGCGGTCGAGCGTCGCGCGCGCGCCGTTGACGGTGATCTCGGCGGCCTCGGTATGGGGCACACCGAGCGCCTCGATCGCGTTTTTCAGGGTCGCGGCGCGCGCGCAGGCATAGGCAAAGGCTGAATTCCTGCGCTCGCGGGGCAGGAAATCGGCCAGCTCGCCATGAAAGCGGAAGCGCGCGGTGGCCATTGCGGAAACGGGGTGATGGTGCGATTCTAGCCTTGCGTGAAGGCGAAACTCAGGCGGCTGCTCGTTCTCGGAGGGATCTGGCTCGGGTCCGCGCTCGCCGCGCCGGCGCCGGTGGTGGTCATCCCGCTCGAGGGCGCGATCGGGCCGGCGAGCGCGGATTTCGTGCGCCGCGGCCTCGCGCGCGCGGCAAGAGAGGGCGCCCAACTGGTGGTGCTGCGCATGGACACGCCGGGCGGCCTGGACAGCTCGATGCGCGAGATCATCAAGGACATCCTCGCCTCGCCGGTGCCGGTGGCCGGCTTCGTGGCCCCGGGCGGCGCGCGCGCCGCGAGCGCCGGCACCTTCATCCTGTACGCGACGCACCTCGCCGCCATGGCGCCCGGGACCAACCTCGGCGCCGCTTCGCCGGTGGCGATCGGCATGCCGTCGACCGGCAAAGATGAGAAATCCAAGTCGGAAAAGGGCAAGTCCGCGCCCGACCCCGGCGACACCATGATGCGCAAGGCGACGCACGACGCCGCGGCCTACATCCGCGGCCTGGCGCAGATGCGCGGGCGCAACGCCGATTGGGCCGAGCGCGCGGTGCGCGAGGCGGTGAGCCTGCCCGCGGCCGAGGCGCTCAAGCTCAAGGTCATCGACACGCTCGCCGACGATGTGCCCGCGCTGCTCAAGCAGCTCGACGGGCGCAAGCTCGGCGAGCGCACGCTGCAGAGCGCGGGCGCCGCCATCGTCGATTACCGCCCCGACTGGCGCACCAGGCTGCTGAGCGCGATCACCAACCCGAGCGTCGCCTACGTGCTGATCCTGCTCGGCATCTACGCCATCATCATCGAGTTCGGCAACCCCGGCCTGGTGCTGCCGGGCGTGGTCGGCTCGATCAGCATTCTGATCGCGATGTACGCGTTCCACCTGCTGCCGGTGAATTACGCCGGGCTGGCGCTGATCCTGCTCGGCATCGGCTTCATGGTGGCCGAGGCGTTCTTCCCGGCCTTCGGCTCGCTCGGGGTGGGCGGCCTGATCGCGTTCGCGATCGGCTCGGTGATCCTGATCGACACCGACGTGCCGGAGTTCGAGATTCCGTACGCCCTCATCGCCGGCGTCACCGCGGCGAGCGCGGCGTTCCTGTTCCTCGTCGTCGGCATGCTGCTGCGCGGCTGGCGCCGCCCGGTGGTGAGCGGGCGCGAGGAGATGATCGGCGCGACGGGCGAGGCGCTCGAGGACCTGCAGGCCGAGGGCTGGGCGCGCGTGCACGGCGAGCGCTGGCGCGTGCGCTCGCCGACGCCGCTGCGCGCCGGCGAGCGGTTGCACGTCACGGCGGTGCAGGGCCTGGTGCTGGAGGTGCGCCCTGACGCCCGGGAGAATTCCAGATGATCAGCGAGGTGACCGGCATGTTCAGCTTCGGGCTCGGGTTCGTGGTACTGGCGATCATCCTGGTGGCGATGTCGCTGCGCGTGCTGCGCGAATACGAGCGCGGCGTGGTGTTCCTGCTCGGGCGCTTCCAGCGCGTCATGGGACCCGGGCTGATCATCATCATCCCCGGCATCCAGCAGATGGTGCGCGTCGACCTGCGTACCGTGGTGTTCGACGTGCCGCCGCAGGACGTGATCACGCGCGACAACGTCTCGGTCAAGGTGAACGCGGTGGTCTACTTCCGCGTCGTCGACCCGCAACTCGCCATCATCCAGGTGGCCAACTTCCTCGAGGCCACCAGCCAGCTGTCGCAGACCACGCTGCGCGCGGTGCTCGGC
>JACOVA010000031.1 GCA_016177575.1 Betaproteobacteria bacterium | reverse complement strand
CTGCATGGCCGCCACCTACGACCCCGACCCCCGCGCGCCCCTCGGCTTCCGCATCCCCTTCAACGCCGAAACCGGCGAAGTCATCCCCGAGCGCTGGCGCCAATGGCGCCGGCACGATCCTGTTAATCTAGTTTCTTCTTACAAACAAAACCTGTAATCCCTGCGCGGCATCTACCTCGACTGCGGCTGGCGCGACCAGTACCACATTCACTACGGCTCGCGCACCCTGTCGCAGCGGCTGGCGGACGCAGGGATAAAACACCGGTACGAAGAATTCGACGACGACCATTCCGACATCGACTACCGGATGGATGTCAGTCTGCCGTTTCTTTATCGCGCGTTGACGAGCTAAGGGGCGGCTCAGATCTGCGTTCCGGCGAGCCGCGCGAGCTGGCAGCCGTTGGTGCGCCAGCTGCCGTCGGGCTGGCGCTGCATCGGGTAGAGCGCGAGCCAGGCGCGGCCGTCGGCGTCGGTGAGGCGCACGGGCTGGATGAGCTCGCCGTCGATCGCGACGGGCGGCTCGAAGGTCACGCTCTTTGGCCGGTAGACGACGGCGTAGGAGCGGCGGACCATTTCCATGAAGGTCTCGGCGTCGCCGAAGGTGGCGCGGATGCCGGGGGTGGCGAGGGAGAAGGCACGCGCGGCGTCGTCGCGGCGGAAGGCGTCGAGTTGCGCCTCGATGACTTCGCGCACCGCGCGCGCGTCCTCGGGCGGCACGGCGTCCTGCGCCGGGGCGGTGAGCGGCGTCAGGGCAAGGAGCAAGGCGCTGAGGAAACGGGTCATGGTCGCGATCCTGCCATCGAGACTCGGACGCCATTTTCTCACTTCAAAGCCGGCTCCCGCCTGGGCGGGAAACCGGCCTACACTTGCTGTAATCGTGCCGGACGCCTCTGAGCTCGAAGTGGTGATGCGCTATCACGAGCGCACCAAGCACCACTTCAACCGCTTCGCCGCCGGGCCCGGCCAGCTCGACTGGGCGAACCAGCCCGATCCGTTCCGGCGCTATGCGGGCGCGGCGCTCGCGCGGTTGCCGGTGCTCGGGCCCGAGGAGGAGCCGGTTTCGCCCGCGTACGAGAGCCTGTATGCGCGCGGCGCCGTGCCCGGCGCGCCGGTGAATCTGCGCACGCTTTCGCGCCTGCTCGAATACGCGCTCGCGCTCTCGGCGTGGAAGCAGGCGGGCGGCACGCGCTGGGCGCTGCGCGTGAATCCGTCGAGCGGCAATCTGCATCCCACCGAGGGCTACGTGCTGATCGGCGGGATCGCGGAGCTGGGCGGGGCGCCGGGGCTGTTCCATTACGCGCCGGCGGAGCATGGCCTGGAGCGGCGCGCCGACTGCCCGGACGCGTTGTTGGCGCGGCTGCTGCGCGGCTTGCCGCCGCAGGCGTTCCTGCTGGGCCTCGCGTCGGTCTACTGGCGCGAGGGCTGGAAATACGGCGAGCGCGCCTTTCGCTACTGCCAGCACGACGCAGGCCATGCCATCGGCACGGTGCGCATCGCCGCGGCGGCGCTCGGCTGGTCGGCGCTGGTGCTGGACGGCGTGGCGGACGAGACCCTCGACGCGCTGCTGGGCCTCGACCGCAGCGCGGACTTCGAGGGCGCCGAGCAGGAGAGCGCGGAGCTCGTGATGGCGCTGTGGCCGGGAGAAGCCGAAACAAGGACTTCAATCCTTGATGCCGAGGCCGTGCGGGAGCTGAGAAGACAGCGCTGGTACGGGAAAGCGAACCGCCTCAGCCGCGACGATCCCGTGCCTTACGAGGCGATCGAGCGCGTCGCCGCGGCGTCGCGAAAAGCATGAAGTCCGTCGGCGTTTCCGCAGGGCAGATCATCCGCCAGCGGCGCAGCCTGCTCGCCTGCGACGGCAGGACCTCGATCCCGGCGGAGCGCTTCTACCGCATGCTCGCGCGCGTCATGCCGCGCGCCGAGCTGCCCGTTGCGCGCCGGCCCATGCCCTGGGATGCGATTCCCTGGGACCCGGCGATCCACTTCAGCCTGTTCGTGCATCGCGTGAAGGGCATCGATCCGGGGCTGTACGCGCTGGCGCGCGATCCCGGCAAGGTGGCGACGCTGAAGGATTGCATGCACGCGCATTTCGCGTGGGAGGCCCCGCCGGGCTGTCCCGCGAGCCTGCCGCTTTTCCTCCTCGAGCGCGGCGACGCGAGACAGCTCGCCTCGCAGGTGAGCTGCGGCCAGGCGATCGCGGGCGAAGGGGCGTTTTCCCTCGGCATGATCGCCGAGTACCAGGCGAGCCTCGCCGCGCACGGGCCGTCGTTCTACCGGCGCTTGTTCCGGGAGGCCGGCGCGATCGGGCAGGTGCTGTATCTGGAGGCGGAAGCGGCCGGCGTGCGCTCGACCGGCATCGGCTGCTTCTTCGACGATCCGGTGCACCAGGTGTTCGGACTCAAGGACCTCGCTTTCCAGTCGCTGTATCACTTCACCGTCGGCGGCTACGTCGACGATCTGCGCCTCACCACGCTGCCCGCCTACGGCAGGCGGGTGAAGGCGCGGCAACGCGGGATGGACCTGCCGTAGAGGCAGACGGTGCCGATCGAGAGGTAGACGGGGACGCTTATCTTTGTGTCCTATGAGCGCGGGGTCGGCTTACTAATCCGCGGCAATCGGGGTTACTATTTTTCGTTCCCCCTGGAACCGCCGATGACGCCCGGACAGCCGCCCGACCCCGCCAGCCATCGGCACGCCGATTCGGTCGGCAATGGGGCCGCGCTCGAGATTCTGGCGGCCAACGCGCGCACGCTCGGGATGGTGCTCGACAACATGTCGGACCTGGTCGCGATGCTGGACACCGAGGGCCGGCGCCTCTACAACAGCCCATCCTACCGCGCGGTATTCGGCGACAGGGACCTGGCAGGCACGGACTCGTTCCTGGAGATCCATCCGGAGGACCGGGAGCGCGTGCGGCGCGTGTTCCGCGAAACCGTCGCGAGCGGCGTCGGGCAGCGCACGCAATACCGCTTCCTGCTCGCAGACGGCAGCATCCGCTACATCGAGTCGCAGGGCGACGTGATCAAGGACGCCGGGGGCAAGGTCACGCACGTGGTGGTGGTGGCGCGCGACATCACCGAGCGCAAGCTTTTCGAGCGCACGCTGGAGGAGAGCAACAAGCAGCTGGTGGCGACGGTGCAACTGCTCGAGCAGCGCCACCGCCAGAATCTCATCCTCGGCAAGCTGGGCGACCTGATGCAGATGTGCAAGTCGGTAGAGGAGTCGCGCGGGGTGGTCGCGCAGTACGCCGACGAGCTGTTTCCCGGCACCTCGGGCAACCTGTACCTGCGCAACTTCGCCAACGAGCTGTTCGAGACGGCGGCGTCCTGGGGCGAGGCGGCGCTCGCCGGCGATCCGGTCATCGGCAAGGACGACTGCTGGGCGCTGCGCCGCGGGCAGATGCACGTGATCGAGGACGCGCGCTCGAAGCTGGTCTGCCAGCACCTCATGGTCCCGCCGGCCGGCCCCTGCCTGTGCGCGCCCATCCTGGGGAACGGGGAGCTGCTGGGCCTGCTGCATGTCCAGCTCGGCGCCGAGGAGGCGCACCTGCCGGGCCCGGTGCGCCTGCGCCGCCTCGAGTCGCAGCAGGTCTGGGCGCTCACCGTGGCCGAGCAGATCGCCCTCGCGCTCGTCAACCTGAGGCTGCGCGAAAGCTTGAGCGCGCAGGCAGTGCGCGATTCCCTGACCGGGCTCTACAACCGCCGCTACCTGGAGCAGGTGCTGGAGCGCGAAGTCCTGCGCGCGGCGCGCAACGGCCGGCCGGTGGGCGTGATCATGCTGGACCTCGACCACTTCAAGAACTTCAATGACAGCCACGGCCACGAGGCCGGGGACATGCTGCTGCGGGTGCTGGGCGACTACCTCGTGACGCACGTGCGCGCGGAGGACATCGCCTGCCGCTACGGCGGCGAGGAGTTCGTGGTGATCCTGCCGGAGGCCTCTCCGGCGATGTCGCGCAGCCGCGCCGAGGAGCTCTGGAAGGGCGTGCAGGGCCTGCATATCAATTTCCACGGCGAGCTGCTGCGCGGCGTCACGGCCTCGGTCGGCGTCGCGGCCTTTCCCGGGCACGGCAGGACTGCGGGTGAGTTGCTCGGCGCGGCCGACGCCGCGATGTATGCCGCCAAGCGCCGCGGCCGCGACTGCGTAGAAATCGCCGAACAGAGCAAGAGTTGACCATGTTTTGCCGCGCGAGCGCGTAGCATCGGGCACCGCATGGTTGCCGCGCCCGATCCGAATCCGTCCCCGCGCGCGCTGCAGCGCGGCGTCGCGCGCGCGCCGGTGCGCATCCTGCTGCTCGAGGACGTCGCGGTCACCGCCGAGGTGGTGAGGGGCTATGTCGCGGCGCTGGCGCCCGCGGCGCAGGTCGAATGGGCGGCCACGCTCGCCGCGGCGCTGGAGAAGCTCGCGGGCGGCGCTTTCGACCTGGTGCTCGCGGACCTCAACCTGCCCGACTCGACCGGCTTCGACACGCTCGAGCGCCTGCTCGCGGCGACCGACCGCCTGGTGGTGGTGCTGACCTCGGAGGACGAGGCGACGTTCCACGAGGCGGCGATCGAGCGCGGCGCCTACGATTTCCTGCACAAGAGCCGCCTCAGCCGGGCGGCGCTCGGCCGGGTGCTGCGCCTGGCGACTCTGCAGGCCGAGACCTTCCGCTCGCTGCGGCAGAGCATCGCCGAGCTCGAGCTGCGCCAGCGCCAGCTCGACAACCTGGAGCTGTACGATCCGCTGACGGGGCTCGCCAACCGCTCGCTGCTGCTCGAGCGCGTGCACCGGTCGATCCAGGCGGCGGCGCAGGCGGGCGCCAAGTTCCCGCTGCTGCTCGCCGACCTCGAGCGCTTCCGCACGGTGAACGAGTCGCTCGGCCGCCGCGCGGGCGACGCGCTGCTGCGCCAGGCGGCGGCGCGCCTGGCGCGCGCGGTGGGCCGCAACGAGGCCGGGCGCACCGGCCCGGACCAGTTCGCGGCGGTGCTGCCGGCGGTGCCGGGGCGCTCGGCGGCGGCGCGCCGCGTGCAGGCGCTGCTGCGCGAATGCTTCGCCGAGCCGTTCGTGGTGGACGGTGTGGAGATCGGCGCTGCGGCGCGGGCCGGCGTCGCGCTCTACCCGAACGACGGCGCCGACGCCGAGACGCTGCTCAAGCACGCCGAGGCGGCGCTGCGCAAGGGCAAGGACAGCGGCGAGCACGTGGTCTTCTACGCGCGCTCGCTCACGACCCGCACCGCGCACACGCTGACGCTGGAAAACAAGCTGCGGCGGGCGCTGAGGAACGCGGAGTTCGTGCTGCACTACCAGCCCAAGGTGGATACCGAGACGCGGCGCATCGCCGGCGTGGAGGCGCTCATCCGCTGGCAGAGCCCGGAGCTCGGCCTGGTGCCGCCGATGCACTTCATCCCGCTGATGGAGGAGACCGGGATGATCCTGAAGGCGGGCGCCTGGGCGCTGCGCCAGGCGGCCGCCGACCACGCCCGCTGGCGCGCCATGGGCCTGCCGGCGCCGCGCGTGGCGGTGAACGTGTCGCCGATCCAGCTGCGCAGCAGGGATTTCGTCGCCATGATCGGCGAGGCGCTCGGCGCTTCGCCGCAAGCGGGCCTGGACCTGGAGGTCACCGAGAGCCTGGTGATGCAGGACATCGAGGGCAACATGCGCAAGCTGAGGGAAGTGCGCGCGCTCGGCATGAGCGTGGCGATCGACGACTTCGGCACCGGCCACTCCTCGCTCGCCTACCTGGCCAAGCTGCCGGTGCAGTCGCTGAAGATCGACCGCTCGTTCGTGAGCACCATGCTCGCCGACGCCGCCCACATGACGCTGGTGCAGATGATCATCTCGCTCGCGCGCTCGCTCAAGCTGACGGTGATCGCGGAGGGGGTCGAGAGCGAGGACCAGGCCAGGATGCTGCGCCTGCTGCGCTGCGACGAGCTGCAGGGCTTCCTGTTCAGCCGGCCGCTGCCGTTCGGGGAAATGAGCGCGCTGCTCGCGCGCTAAGGCAGGTCCCGGCGCTCTTTCAATCCGCTCCGGCGCGCCTGAGACGGGCGCGCAGCTCGTCCATTTCCTCCAGCATGTCGGCCACCAGCGCCGCGAGCTCGGGCGCGGCGTCGTAGGCGCGCTCGATCTCGCGCATGCGGCGCGCGCGCGCCAGGGCGGCGGTGCTGAAGCGCCATTCGGGGTCGGCGCCGGCCGCGGCGGGGATGAGCCCTTCGCGCACGCGCACGACGAGCCACTCGCGCTCGAGCGCGCAGGACACGCACAGCTCTTCCAGGGTGAGGCAGGCGTCGTCTTCGCTCATGACTCGGGCTCCTTGCGCGGGTCGAACCCGGACTCTTTCGCCAGCGCTTCGTAGAGTTCCTTCTGCTTCGGCGTCGCCGCGGGCGGCGTCACCATGCTCAGGTCGATATAAAGATCACCCGGCGGGTCGGAAGGCAGGCCCTTGCCGCGCACGCGCAGATGCCGGCCGCGCATTTGCCCCGACAACGCGCCGGCGGGGATGCGCACCTTGAGCGCGCCGCCGCCGGGCAGGGCGACGGGCACGATCGCACCGAGGGCGGCTTCCCAGGGGGCGACCGCGAGCGTCAAGTGCAGGTCGCGCCCGTCGGGGCGGAAGCGCGCGTGCGGCCTGAAGCCGACTTCGAGCAGCAGGTCGCCGGGGCTGCGCTCGCCGCGCAGCGCCGTGCCCTGGCCGGCGAGGCGGATGATCTGGCCGGCGCGGATGCCCTTCGGGATCTTCACCTCGAGCGTGCGCGTCTCGAGCGCGAGGCGGCCACGCTCGTCCACCTTCGGCGCCTGCAGCGAGATCTGGCGTGTCGCGCCGCTGAAGCTGTCTTCCAGATCGAGCAGGATCTTCGCGTGGTGCTCGCCCGCGTGCGCGCGCGAGTAGGCGCCGCTTGCGCCGCGGTTCATCCTG